>NZ_JBVJMN010000034.1:0-90574 GCF_055584185.1 Streptomyces sp. NPDC104202
GCACCCCCCCCCCCCCCCGCCCCTCCTCTCCCCCCCCCCTCCCCCCCCTCCCCCCTCCCCCCCCCCCCCCCCCCCCCCCCCCCCCCCCACGGCCGGCGGTGACGGGGTCAGTACGTGAGGATGCCCGGGTCGGTGACGCCCGCGGCGCCCGTCTCCACGTGTCCGGCGAGGCGCCGGAGGTAGTCGGCGGACGTGGTGGAGGTGATCGTCACGTCGTACCAGGCGCTGCTGGCGGCCAGGTCGACGGTGTGGGTGACGGTGGCGCCCCGGGGGACCGGGACGGTGACGGAGGCGCCGCCCGCGTAGGCGTGGGTGACGGTGAGGCGGGCGTCGGCCGTCCCCGCGTTGGTGAACGTGAGGTCCAGGTCGCCCGTGGTCGCGTTGTGGCGGGCGGTGACCTCGGGGACGGCGGTCTTGCCGGGGGAGCGGAAGCGGCGCAGGAAGCCGTTGGGGCCGTGCACGGTGAGGTCGGTGACCCCCTTGGAGTACTTGGTGTTCCAGGTGTCCGCGATCGACTTGCCCGCCTCGGTCGTGTACGTCCAGGGCGCGTCGGTGCGGTTGGCCGAGGTGACGTGGAACTGGGCGCCGGCCGCCGGGCCGCCGCTGAAGGCGAGCCGGAAGGTGCCGGCGACGGCGTCCGCGGTGCCGTCGACCCAGGGCGCGTACCGCAGGGGGCGGGTCGGCTTGGAGCCGCGCTCCTGGCGGGGCATGGTGCCGACGGCCGGGGCGGTGGCCAGGAAGTCGGGGTGGCGGTTGCGGTCCGGGGGGTAGTAGCCGGCGGTGGGCGGGAGCGCGGCCGGCGCGGTCTTGGTGCGGGTGAAGTCGAAGGCGGCGGTCAGGTCGCCGCAGACGGCCCGGCGCCAGGGCGAGATCTGGGGCTCGCGCACCCCGAAGCGGCTCTCGATGAAGCGGATGACCGAGGTGTGGTCGAAGGTCTCGGAGCAGGTGTATCCGCCGGTGGACCAGGGCGAGACGACGATCATCGGGACGCGGGGGCCGAGGCCGTACGGGCCCGCGACGTATCCCGTCCTGCCGGGGAAGTGGTCGAGCGCGGTGGCGACGGTGGAGAGGCCCTGGGCCGCCGAGCCGGGGACGTACGGCGGGACGACGTGGTCGAAGAAGCCGTCGTTCTCGTCGTAGGTGATGAACAGGGCGGTGCGGGCCCACACGTCCGGGTTCGAGGTGAGCGCGTCGAGGACCTGCGCGATGTACCAGGCGCCGTAGTTGGAGGGCCAGTTGGCGTGCTCGGAGAAGGCTTCGGGGGCGGCGATCCAGGAGACCGCGGGCAGCCGGCCGGCCTGGACGTCGGCGCGCAGGACGTCGAAGTACCCGTCGCCGTTCTTGGCGTTCGTGCCGGTGCGGGCCTTGTCGTACAGCGGGTTGCCGGGCTGGGCGTTGCGGTAGCTGTTGAAGTAGAGGAGCGAGTTGTCGCCGTAGTTGCCGCGGAAGGCGTCGTTGATCCAGCCCCAGGAGCCCGCGGCGTTCAGGCCGTCGCCGATGTCCTGGTAGACCTTCCAGGAGACCCCGGCCGCCTCCAGGCGCTCGGGGTAGGTGGTCCAGCCGTAGCCCGCCTCGGCGTTGTTGAGGACGGGCCCGCCGCCCGTGCCGTCGTTGCCGGTGTGCCCGCTCCACAGGTAGTAGCGGTTGGGGTCGGTGGAGCCGATGAACGAGCAGTGGTACGCGTCGCAGATGGTGAAGGCGTCGGCGAGCGCGTAGTGGAAGGGGATGTCGTCCCGGGTGAGGTACGCCATCGTGGCCTTGGTCTTGGCCGGGATCCAGTTGTCGTACCTGCCCTTGTTGAAGGCGCTCTGACCGCCCGCCCAGTCGTGGTTGAGGCCCTGGAGGTACTCCATGCCCAGCTTGTCGCTGGTGGGCCGGAAGGGGAGCGTGACCTTGCTGCCGTCCGACTGGTTCCAGACCGACTTCCCGCTGGGCAGGGTCACGGGGCGCGGGTCGCCGAAGCCCCGGACGCCCTTGAGCGCGCCGAAGTAGTGATCGAAGGAACGATTCTCCTGCATCAGGACGACGATGTGCTCGACGTCCTGGAGGGTGCCGGTGGAGCCCTGCGCCGGTATGGACGCGGCGCGGGCGATGCTCTCCGAGAGCATGCTGAACGCGGCGGCGCCGCCGGTCAGCTGGAGGAACCGGCGGCGATTGAGGTCGGCCATGGGGGAGTTGCCCTCCGGGTGTCGTGCGTACGGTGGGGGTGCGGGTACGCCGGCCGGACGGGCCGGCCGACGGGCGCCCCAAGGAGAGCGCCCACGGGCCACCGCCCGGCGGCCGTCCCATGACTTCCCGCCGTACGCCCGGCGAATCCCCCGTGCCCGGACGTGAAAACTCACAAACGAACGCCCCCGACGGGTCATTGACACGCGGGGGCGCTCAGGAACCGACAGGAACCTACTCGACGACCAGCTCGACCTCGATGTTGCCGCGGGTGGCCTTGGAGTAGGGGCAGAAGGCGTGCGTCTTCTTCAGGAGGGTGAGGCCCGCCTCGCCCTGGAGGTGGTCGGGGAACTCGGCGCGCATGACGACGGCGAGGCCGAAGCCGCCGTCGGCGGGGTCCTTGCCGATGGAGACCTCGGCGGTGACGGAGGCGTCGGAGATGTCGATCTTCTCCTGCCGGGCGACGACGCCCATGGCGCTGGCGAAGCAGGCCGCGTACCCGGCGGCGAAGAGCTGCTCGGGGTTGGTGCCGAGGCCGTTGCCGCCGAGGGCCTGGGGGTGGGCGAGGGGGAGGTCGATGTGGCCGTCGGAGCTGACGGCGCGGCCCTCGCGGCCGTTGGCGGTGGCGACTGCGGTGTAGATCGCGTCCATGGGGTTCTTCCGTCCTGTCCTGTCCGGTCCTGCGGTGGGGTGGCCCTCTATTAATAGCGCACGATTCAGTTGTGCACAACTCAATCGTGCATGAGGGGCCTCGCGTATCCTGGAGGCATGGAGACGCTCGACTCGGTCCCGGACGAGGACTTCCTCCGGCTCGACCACCAGATCTGCTTCTCGCTGCACGCGGCGACCCGCGCCTTCAACGGCGTGTACCGCGAGGCGCTCAAGGAGCTCGGGCTCACCTATCCCCAGTACCTGGCCATGCTCGTGCTCTGGGAGCACGGCGAGCTGCCCGTGAAGGGGATCGGCGAGCGGCTGCGGCTCGACTCCGGGACCCTGTCCCCCCTGCTCAAGCGGCTGGAGGCGGCGGGGTACGTCGAGCGCCGCCGCAGCCCCGAGGACGAGCGGTCCGTCACCGTGCGCCTCACCGGCGAGGGGGCCGCCCTGCGGGAGAAGGCCCTCGGCGTGCCCCGGCGCATCGCCGCCGCGACCGGCCTCGGGCTCGACGAGATCAGCGGGCTGCGGGGGCGGCTGGAGGCCCTGGCCGCCCGGCTCGACTCCGTCGACCCCGACGATCTGAGCGGTTGCGGGTAGCGCCCGATCCGCGTTCACCCAATTGTAAGGATCGACGATCAGGTTCGGTCCTATACTCCCCCCATGCCCGACATCACCATCCGGCGCGCCGACGCCGACGACTCCAAGCGGCTCACCCGGCTCGTCCGGGGCTCCCGCGCCTACCGCGGGGACTACGCCGCGATGGTCGACGGGTACCAGGTGGGCGGTGCGTACATCGAGCACCACCCCGTCCACGTCGCCGTCGACGGCGACGGCCGCGTCCTCGGGTTCTACGCCCTGCTGGTCGGCGAGGCCGAGCTCGACCTGGCCTTCGTCGCGGACGCGGCCCAGGGACTCGGGATCGGACGGCTGCTGATGGAGCACATGGCGGGGGAGGCCAGGGCCGCCGGGCTGACCGCCGTGCGGGTCGTCGCGCACCCGCCCGCGGAGGAGTTCTACCTGCGGACGGGCGCCGTCCGCACCGGGACCGTCCCGCCCGCCGGACGGATCCACTGGGAGCGCCCCGTGCTGCGGTACGACGTCGCGTGACCGCCACCGGGGAACTCAAGGACCGCGAGGACCGCCGCAGGGTCTTCGCCGACCTCACGCCGCTGCGGACCTCCGCGCACTACCGCCGCCTCTGGTTCGGCAGCACCGTCTCCTGGGTCGGGCAGGGCATGACGGCCCTCGCCGTCTCCCTCCAGGTGTACGACATCACCGGCTCGCCGTTCTCCGTCGGCCTCGTCGGGCTGTTCTCCCTCGTCCCGCTCGTCGTCTTCGGCCTGTACGGCGGCGCGATCGCGGACACCGTCGACCGTCGCAAGCTCGGCCTCGCCAGCGCCTGCGGGTCCGCCGCGCTCTCCATAGCCCTCGCCGCGGCCGCCTTCGCCGGCTTCCACCGGGTCTGGTTCCTCTACGGGATCGTCGCCCTCCAGGCCGTGTGCGCCGCGCTCAACTCGCCCGCCCGCTCGTCGATGATCCCCCGGCTCCTGCCGCCCGAGCAGCTGCGCGCCGCCAACGCGCTCAACTCGATGGTCATGACCTTCGGGACGCTCGTCGGGCCCAGCCTCGGCGGCCTGATCGTGGGCCTCGCCGGCTACCAGGCCGCGTACCTCGTGGACGCCGTCGCCTTCTCCGCCGGCCTGTACGCGATGTGGCGGCTGCCGTCGATGCTCCCGGACCGGACGGGGAGCAAGCGCGCCTCGGTCCTCGACGGGCTGCGCTTCCTCGCCACCCGCCCCAACCTGCGGATGACGTTCTTCTCCGACTTCTGCGCGATGATCCTCGCCCACCCCCGCGCCCTGTTCCCCGCCGTCGCCGTCCTTTGGTACGGCGGGGACGCGAAGACCACCGGGCTCCTCGTCGCCGCACCGGCGTTCGGCGCGCTCCTCGGCGGCGTCCTCTCCGGCTGGCAGGGCCGGATCCGCCACCACGGGCAGGCGATCCTCCTCGCGGTCGCCTGCTGGGGCACCGCGATCGCCGCCTTCGGACTGACCCGGAACCTCTGGCTCGGCCTGCTGCTGCTCGCCGTCGCGGGCTACTCCGACACCGTGTCGATGATCTTCCGCAACACGATGATGCAGGTCGCCGCACCGGACGAGATGCGCGGCCGGCTCCAGGGCGTCTTCATCGTGGTGGTCGCCGGCGGGCCCCGGCTCGGGGACTTCCTCGCGGGCTCGGTCGCGGACCTGACCTCCCCCGCGGTGGCCCTCACCGGCGGCGGAATCGCCTGCGTCCTCGCCATCGGAATCCTCGCGCTGTACGGGCGCGGATTCCGCCGCTATGACGCCCTCGACCCCACTCCGTGAGCCTTCTCCCCGAACGCCCCATCCCTTCCTGGCGGTTGGCCGCCACGGCACATAACCGCCAGGAGTGACGGGGGTCAACCCCCGCCCCAAGGGCCAAGACTCCTCGCGGCACCCGGAAAACACCCCCGACCCCGGGTCCGCGAGGAGTTCGAACGATGACGTCGAGGAACACACCCTTCGACAGAGGAAGGGCAGCGCTGATCGCCGCGGGCCTCACCCTCGCGATGCTCTCGGCCGGGCAGACCGCCGCCGCCGGGAACACCGCCTCCGCCGTGCCGGACACCTTCAGGGCGCCCGCGCAGAGCAGCACCGTCACCCTGGTGACCGGCGACCGCGTCACCGTCACCGAACTCGGCGGCGGCCGGAAGGCCGTCACCGTCGACCGGGCGAAGGGTGCCACCGGCGCCGTCCGCAGCCGGATCTCCGACGGCCGCGTCACCGTCGTCCCCGACGAGGCCCGCCCCTACCTGGCCTCCGGCGCGCTCGACCCGCGGCTCTTCGACGTGACCGGCCTCGTCGAGCAGGGCGTCTCCGGCGCACTGCCGCTGATCGTCACCTACCCGGGGGCCGCCCGGGCGCGGGCCGCCGCCCCGCGCGGCGCCGAGACCGTCCGCGCCCTGCCGAGCATCGGCGGCGCCGCCGTCACCGCCACCGACCCCGCCGTCTTCTGGCGCGGCTTCACCGCCCCGGCCGCCGCCCGGTCCGCCGCCGCCCCCGCCAAGGTCTGGCTCGACGGCCGCGTCACGGCCGCGATGGCCGAGTCCAACGCGCAGATCGGCACCCCGAAGGCATGGGAGGCCGGACTCACCGGCAAGGGCGTCAAGGTCGCCGTCCTCGACACCGGCGCCGACCTCGGCCACCCCGACCTCGAGGGCCGCATAGCCGAGTCGAAGTCCTTCATCGAGGGCCAGGAGGTCGCCGACCGCGACGGCCACGGCACCCACGTCACCTCCACCGTCGGCGGCAGCGGCGCCGGCTCCGGCGGCGCGGAGAAGGGCGTCGCCCCCGGCGCCACCCTCGCCGTCGGCAAGGTCCTCAGCGACGAGGGCTCCGGCAGCGAGTCGCAGATCATCGCCGGCATGGAGTGGGCGGCCAAGGACATCGACGCGAAGATCGTGTCGATGAGCCTCGGCTCCCGCGAGCCCAGCGACGGCACCGACCCGATGGCCCAGGCCGTGAACACCCTCTCCGCCGAGACGGGCGCCCTCTTCGTCATCGCCGCCGGCAACTCCGGCGCCCCCGGCTCCATCGGCTCGCCCGGCGCCGCCGACTCCGCACTCACCGTCGGCGCCGTCGACTCCGACGACCGGGCCGCCTACTTCACGAGCCAGGGGCCCCGCTACGGCGACCAGGCCCTCAAGCCCGACCTGTCGGCGCCCGGTGTGGACATCCTCGCCGCCCGCTCCCAGCTCGTCCCCGGCAGCGGCCTCTACACCTCGATGAGCGGTACGTCGATGGCGACCCCGCACATCGCCGGCGTCGCCGCCCTGCTCGCCGAGAAGCACCCCGACTGGACCGGCGCCCAGCTGAAGAACGCGCTGATGTCCTCGTCGAAGACGCTCGACGCCTCCGCGTACGCGCTCGGCTCCGGTCGGGTCGACGTGGCCGCCGCGATCGCCGCGAACGTCACCGCCACCGGCTCCGCCGACCTCGGCTTCACCTCTTGGCCCTACGAGGAGAGCAAGCCGGTCACCAGGACCGTCACGTACACCAACTCCTCCGACGCCCCGGTCGAACTGGGCCTCGCCGTCGAGGGCATGCCGGCCGGTGTCGCCACCCTCGCCGACACCACCCTGACCGTCCCGGCCCGCGGCACCGCGAGCACCACGGTCACCGGCGACGGCTCCAAGGCCCCCGTCGGGCAGTCCTCCGGCCGGATCACCGCCACCGCCGGCGGCGCGCCCGTCGCGCACACCGCGCTCGGCCTGGTGAAGGAGGAGGAGCGCTACACCCTCACCGTCCACGTCAAGGACCGTGACGGCGCCCCCGCCCCCGCCTCGCTCGGCGTGCAGCAGCTCACCGAGGGAGTGGACCCCTTCCCGGCCACGGTCGGCGAGTCCGGCACGCTCGCACTGCGCCTCAAGCCCGGCACGTACACCGTCGACACCTTCCTCGACGTGCGCGGCTCCCACGGCGAGGACTCCCTCGGCCTCGGCTTCCTCACCGAGCCGGAGATCACCCTCGACCGCGACCGCGAGATCACCCTCGACGGACGGCAGCTGCGCGAGATCCGCGCCGAGGTCGACAAGCGCACCGAGACCCGGCAGCTCCTGATGGAGTTCGACCGCAGGGCGAACGGCGCCTCCTACGGCGGAGCCGTCCAGGTCCCGCCGATGTACGACTCGGTCTTCGCGGCGCCCACCCGCAAGCCCGCCACGGGCACCTTCGAGTACCGGACCGTCTGGCGCCTCGGCAAGCTGATGCTGGAGGCGGGCGTCGACGGCACCCGGCTCTCCGACGCCACCCCGCAGGCCGGCGCCGGCCTCCTGGAGGGCGGCCACCGCCTCGGCCTCGTCGACGCGGGCACCGGAACCCCCGCCGAGTACGCGGGCCGGAACGTCACCGGCAAGGCCGTCCTCGTCCGGCTCGCCGACGGCGCCGACCCGGTGGCCGTCGCCCAGACCGCCCAGGACGCGGGCGCCAAGGCGCTGTTCGTCACGGACGACCGTCCGGGCCGGCTGATGAAGTGGTTCGGCACCGCCGACTACCAGGACCGGCCCCTCGCCGTCGCCACCGTCAACGCCGCCGACGCCCGTCGGCTCGCCGCCGGTGCCGCCCGCGGCAAGCGCGTCGAGCTGACCGGCACCCGCTTCACGCCGTACACCTACGACCTCTCCGAGGGCCACCCCGGCGCCATCGGCAAGGACCTGGTCTTCCGCCCCGGCAAGGACGAACTGGCCACGATCCACTCCACGTTCCGCATGCCGACCAAGCGCCCGGAGCTGGGCGGCGAGTTCCGCTACTCGATCACCGACACCTTCCCGATCGGCTTCGGCTTCAAGGAGTGGATCGCCTTCCCGACCGAGCGCACCGAGTACGTCTCCACCGGCACCGGCCAGCGGTGGCACGAGTCCGTCGACCTCGGCGAGTCCCTGGAGCAGCGCGGCGGCACCCCGTCCTACCGGGGCGGCAGCCGGGTGGACCTCGACTGGTTCGGCCCCGTCTGGCACCCCTGGCTGGGCACCGGCCTCGGCTGGGGCCAGCAGCGCACCGGCAACGACCTGCGGTTCAACACCCCCGGCTGGGGCGACTCGGGCACCGACCACACCGGCTTCGGCAACGTGTGGAGCGACGACTCGATGACCCAGTTCACCGAGGTGTACGTCGACGGCGTCCGCGTCGACCGCAAGATGAGCTCCGGCGCCTACGCCTGGGACGCCCCGGCCGAGGAGACGACCTTCAAGGTCGTCACCGACACCACGCTCGACCCGGCCCGCTGGCGGCTCGCCACCCGGGGCCACAGCGAGTGGACGTTCCGCTCGTCGGAGACCCCGCAGGACCGGATCACCTACCTGCCGATGATCAACCTCGGCTTCGACGTGGACACCGACGTCCACGGCGACGTCCGGGCCGGCGGCCGGCTTCCCGTCGGGATCTCCGCCGCGTACGTCAAGGACGCCGCCGGCACCGGCACCCTCACCACCGGCACCCTGGACGTCTCCTACGACGAGGGCGCCACCTGGAGCAAGGTCGCCCTCAAGAAGGCCGCGCGCGGGGCGAGCTGGACGGGCGAGCTGCGCGTCCCGGCCGGCGCGGACTCCGTCTCGCTGCGGGCCGGCGCCCGTGACGACCGGGGCGGCTCCGTCACCCAGGAGCTGATCCGCGCGCTCGGCGTGCGCTGACCCGACGGCACACGGCCGGGTTCCCTCCCATGGGAGGGGACCCGGCCTCCGTCGTTCACCGGGCGCCGGGCAGCGACTTCTTCAGGACCTTCCCCATGTCGTTGCGGGGGAGGGCGTCCAGGTAGCGCACCACCCGGGGCCGCTTGTGCGGGGCCAGGAGCCCCGCCACGTGATCGGCGAGCTCCGCCTCCGCCGGCGGCCGCCGCGCGTCCTCCGCCACGACCCAGGCCACGATCCGCTCGCCCAGGTCCGGGTCCGGCTCGCCCGTGACGGCGGCCTCGCGGACCCCGGGGTGGTCGAGCAGCGCGTTCTCGATCTCGCCCGCCCCGATCTTGTAGCCGCCGCTCTTGATCAGGTCGGTCGCCCTGCGGCCCACCAGCCGCACCGCGCCGTCCGCCTCCCGCACCGCCATGTCGCCGGTGCGGAACCAGTCGCCGTCGAAGGCGGCCGCCGTCGCCTCCGGCCGGCCCAGGTAGCCGGAGAAGAGGTTCGGCCCGCGCACCTGCACCTCGCCGACCGTCTCCCCGTCGTCCGCCGCCAGCACCGTGCCGTCCTCGTCGACCAGCCGCAGCCCCACCCCCGCGAGGGGGACGCCGACGGTCCCGGGACGCGGGGCGCCGCCCGGCAGCACGCTCGTGTTCATCAGCGTCTCGGTCATCCCGTACCGCTCGACGACCGTCCGGCCCGTCGCCGCCCCGATCCGCTCGTGGTCGTGCACCGGCAGCGCCGCCGAACCGGAGACGAGCAGCCGCGCCGCCGACAGCGCCGCCACGAGACCGGGGTCCCCGTCCAGCGCGTCGGCCAGCCGGTGGTACATCGTCGGCACGCCGAACAGCATCGTGCCGCCCCCGGCGCCGAGCTCCCGGGCCACGCCCTCCGCCGAGAACGCCCCCAGGTGCCGCACCTCGCCGCCCCGGCGCAGCGGCCCCAGCACCCCGAGGACCAGGCCGTGGACGTGGAACAGCGGCAGCGCGTGCACGAGGACGTCGTCCGCGGTCCACGACCAGGCGTCGGCCAGCGCGTCGAGGGAGGCGGCCAGCGCCCGGTGCGAGAGCAGCACGCCCTTCGGCGGGCCGGTGGTGCCCGAGGTGTAGACGACCAGGGCGGGCGACTCGGGGTCCTGCGGCCCCGCCGGCGGGGGAGCGCCGCCGCCGCTGAGCGACACGTCGATCCGGGGGACGCCGTCCAGCCCCGCGGGCAGCTCGGCGGCGGGGTCCGCCAGCACGGCGGAGGGCGCGCTGTCGCCGAGGATGTGCGCCAGCTCCCGCGCGCCGGTGCGCGGGTTGAGGGGCACGGCGGGGACGCCCGCCAGCAGCGCCCCGACCACCGCGACCGCGGTGTGCGCGCTCGGCTCGGCCCAGACGGCGACCCGGCCGGCCCCGGCGATCCGGGCGGCCAGGGCACCGGCCGCCCCGGCCAGCTCTCCGTAGGTCAGGGTCGTCGCGCCGAAGCGCAGCGCGGTCCGGTCGGGATCGGCTCCGGCCGCCGGGGCCGGGAAGAAGGCACTCACCGGTCGAGCTCCTCGGGTCGTCGAGGGCGAAGGTCGCCGGGAGGCATTCTGCCGGGGCGTCAGGGCCTCGTGGCGGTGACCTTCGTCGCCTCCGGCTCGGGTTCGTCGCCGCCCGGCCGGATGGTGCGCATCCGGCCGTACGCGTACACGCAGCCGGCGAGCGCCAGGTCGGAGAGGAGCATGAAGCCGATCGAGTACGAGTCCTTGGCGCTGTAGATCGCGCCCATCACCAGCGGCGGCACGAAACCGCCGAGGCCGCCCATCGCGCCGACGATGCCGGTCACGCTGCCCACCTGGGCCTGCGGGGTGACCTGGGAGACGAGGGCGAAGACCGAACCGCTCGCCGTGCCCAGGCCGGCCGCCATGACCAGCAGGGCGATCGTGCCGCCCGGGTTCAGCGGCGGGTCGAAGGCCTGGACGATCGCGAACAGGGCGGCCGTGCCGAGCGCCCCGGCCGTCACGAGCGCCGGGTGGACGCGGTCCGAGAGCCAGCCGCCGATCGGCCGGAAGATCACGGTGACCAGGGCGAACCCGGCGGCTTTGGTGCCCGCGTCCGTCGGGTCGAGCTCGTACCAGGTCTTCAGGTACGTCGGCAGGTAGACGCCGAAGGCCACGATGCCGCCGAAGCCGATCGCGTACAGCGCCGACAGCTCCCACGTCACCCGCAGCCGCGCCGCCGAGCCCAGCCGGGTCGCGAGGGAGGCGGTGGGCACCGGCCGGTCGGGCCGGTCGGAGATGAGGAAGAAGGCGAGCACCGCGTACGCCGCGAGCGCGGCCGCCACCACGACGAACGGCAGGTTCTCCCCGTGCTTGGCGATCCGGGGCGTGAAGTAGCCGGACAGCGCCACGCCGCCCATGCCCATGCCGAACACGCCGAGCGCCAGGCCCCGCTTGGCCGGCGGGAACCACGAGTTCACCAGCGGGATGCCGATCGCGAAGGTCGTGCCGCCCAGGCCCAGGAGGAAGGCGACGACGAGCAGCAGACCGTAGGTGTCCTTCACCACGATCAGCAGCAGCACCGGGACGATGGTCAGCGCCGAGACCAGCGGGAACATCCGCTTCGCCCCGTACCGGTCCGTCAGGGCGCCCGCCGGGACGCGGCCGACCGAGCCGACCAGGACCGGGACGGCGACGAGGAACGACTGCTGGAACGAGCTCAGTTCGAGCCGGTCGCCGTACCAGCTCGCGAGCGGTGCGATCAGGTTCCACGCCCAGAAGGTCAGCGTGAAGCCGATGGTGGCCATCACCAGATTGCGGTAGGCCGCCGCGGTCGGGGGCTTCGTCTCGGTGGTCACCCCACCAGTCAAGATCGGCGGGAGGGGCCCGGCGCGCCGGACTGCTCCGTACGGGTGTCCCTCAGGGCCAGGTCACCGCGGCCGGCGGCGTGCCGTCGTCCTCGACCCGGAGCCGGACGCCGTCCTCCCCGGCCGTCACCTCGACCGTCACCGCGCCCACCCCGGGCCGCCGGTGGGCCGCCGCGAGCGCCCCGCGCAGGGCGGCGAGGAGCTTTCCCGTGTCCTCCTCCTCGGCGAGCGTGTCCACGGCGCCGGAGAAGTGCACCGACGGCTGGAAACCCAGCAGGGCGGCGGCCCCGCCGGTCTCGCGCAGCACCCGTCCCCGGAAGGAGGCGGGCGCCTCCGCGGGCGGCTGCTGGAGCGCGAAGATGGTCGTGCGGACCTCCTGGATCGTCGAGTCCAGCTCGTCCACGGCCCGGCCGAGCAGCGCGTCCTCCCCGGACGAGCCGGTGCCCCTGCGCCGGGTCGACTCCAGCATCATCTCGGTGGCGAACAGCCGCTGGACGACGAGGTCGTGCAGGTCCCGCGCGATCCGGTCGCGGTCCTCGTAGACCGCCAGCCGCTCCCGGTCGTGCCGCGCGTCGGCGAGGACCAGCGCCAGCGCCGCCTGGGAGGCGAACTGCGAGGCCAGGAGCCGCTCCACCGCCGAGTACGGCTCGTCGCCGCGCCGCCGGGGCAGGGCGAGCGTGCCGATGAGCTTCCCGCCGCTCTGCAGCGGCAGCATCATCGACGGGCCGAAACGGGAGCGGACGGCGGTCGTCATCCGAGGGTCGTTCGCCGAGTCCTCCACGAAGACCGGTTCCCCGCCCAGGAGCTGGACGAGGACGGCGGAACCGGGCGCGATGGTGGTGCCGACCAGGTCGCCGGGATCGCCGCCGGTCGAGGCGGCGACGATCTCCATCCCGCCCTCGGCGGTCGGCTGGAGGACCACGCCGGCCGCGGCGCCGGCGAGGATGCGGGCCTGCTCGGCGACGGCCATCAGGGCGTCCTCGGCGGACTCGCCGGTGAGCAGGGCCGTGGTGACGGCCGCCGCCCCCTCGATCCAGCGCTCCCGCTGCCGGGCCGTCTCGTACAGCCGGGCGTTGCCGATGGCGATGCCCGCCTGGGAGGCGAGGACCCGCAGCAGGGCCAGGTCCTCCTCGGTGAAGCCGCCCCCGCGCTTCTCCGTGAGGTACAGGTTCCCGAAGACCTGGGTGTGGACCCGGATCGGGACGCCCAGGAAGGAGTGCATCACCGGATGGCCCTCGGGCACGCCGGTGGAGCGCGGATCGGCCGTCAGGTCGTCGAGCAGCAGCGGCTGCGGGTCTTGGACGAGGACGCCGACGAGTCCCGCGCGGCCGTCGGGGAGGCGGCCGATGCGCCGCCGCTCCTCGTCGGTCATGCCGGAGGTGAAGAGCTCGGTGAGCCGGTGGCGCTCGGGGTCGACGACCCCGAGCGCCCCGTAGCGGGCCCCGGTCAGCTCGGTGGCGGAGTCCACGATGTGCTGGAGGGTGGTGCGGAGTTCGAGATCCGTGCCGACGCTCAGGACCGCTTCGAGCAGCATGGGCAGGCGGGGGATGTCCTCGTCCGTGTCCTCATCCATGATCGTCATGGTCTCATTGTCGTACGAATCAGGTGGTTTGGCCGGATTGCGTACGCCCCGGGGTCACTCGTCCTCGTCGAACGGGCTCCGCACCGCGAGCGGGTCGAGCACCATCGGCTGGACCTTGCCCTCCAGCATCGCGCCGAGCCCCAGGACCGCGCAGACGTCCGGGCGTTCGGCGATGTGCACCGGCATCCCGGTCGCCTCCCGCAGCATCTGGTCCAGGCCGGGCAGCAGCGCGCTGCCGCCGACCATCATGATCCCGCGGTCCGCGAGGTCGGCCACCAGATCCGGCGGGCAGTCCCGCAGCACCTTCCCGATGCCGTCCAGGACCGCCGTCAGCGGGGTGTGGATCGCCTCCCGCACCGCGGCCGTGTCCACCGTCACCGAACGGGCCAGGCCCGTCGCGACGTCCCGGCCGTGGATCTCGGTCCAGGCCGGCCCCTGCGGGGTCAGGCCGTTCCCGCTCAGGGCCAGTTGCAGCGGCCGGACCGACTGGCTCGGCAGCATCAGCTCGTGGTGGTGGCGCAGGTGCTGGATGACGGCGTGGTCGATGGCGTCGCCGCCGACCGGCATCCGCTCGGCCGTCACGATCGCGCCCAGCGACAACACCGCGACCTGCGTGGTCGCCGCCCCGCACACCATGATCATGGTCGCGGTCGGCTGCTCGACCGGCAGACCGCAGCCCACCGCCGCCGCGATCAGGGTGTCCACCAGCTCGACCCGGCGCGCCCCGAGACCGACGAGGGTCTCCACGGCGGCACGCTGCGCCAGCGGGTCGCTGTCGTGCGGCGTGCACGCGGCCGCGCGCAGCCGGGGCTTGCGCCGCAGCTGACGGCGCAGCTTCTCGCCGAGCAGATGGCGCAGCATGCGCTGGGCCATCTCGATGTCGACGACGGTGCCGCCCGACACGGGGCGGACGACCCGGATGTAGTCCGGGGTGCGGCCGGTCATCTTCTCCGCCAGCGCGCCGACGGCGATCAGCGCTCCGGTACGGGTGTTGACGGCGGCGACGCTCGGCTCGTCGACGACGAGTCCGGCGCCCTTGACGTAGACCCGGGTGCGGGCGGCACCCAGGTCGACGGCGACATGGCAACGGCGCAGCTGTTCAAGGCTGACGGTCACGGCGGATCCTCCGGAGTGCGGTGCTGGCACGGGCGAGGCGGCTCGCGAAGCGCGGTCCTGTTGGCATCGTCCGGCCGTCCGGGGCCCGGCGCGCGCTGGGCTGCGCCGCCCGGGGCCCCGCGCCGGGGGCCGCGAACGGGGTCCGGCGGGGGCCGGACGCGGCCGCGCGCGACCCGGAGGCGATCCTTCCCGAAGCGGGAGAATCGCGACGCACCGCCGACGACCTGCGGTTTCCTCACAGGATCCTCACGTTCGCGCCTACCTGTGGCCGCACCCGGCCGCATAGCCTGCGGGCCCCATGGATTACTGCCACGCGTGCCGGCGGCATCTCAACGGGGCCCTCGCCTGTGCCGGGTGCGGGACTCCCGTCGAGGAACTGCGGTACGAGACCCCCCACATACCCGTCCGCCCGCCGGCCGAGCCCGACCACGTCTACGAACTGGACGTCGTGGAGCCGCCCCGCCCGGCCGACGGAGGGCGCCGTGCCGCCCGCGTCGCCGCCCGCGGCCGTGCGGCGGAGCGGGGCCGTGGCGCCGCACGCCGAGGCAGACGCGCCCGCTCGCGCCGGGGCCGTACGGTCCTGGCCGGGACGGTGGGCCTGGTCCTCGCGGCCGGCACGCTCGGCCTGGCCCGGCTCGCTCTGGAGGACCCGCCGCCGAGCGGCGCGGCCACGGCCGTCGAGGAGCTCGACGTCACCGCGAGCCCGCTCGTGCCCGCTCCCGTCGAGACCACCGGCTTCCCCGACGGCGAGGGGCCCTCGCCGTCGGCCGACGGTCCCGGCAAGCCGACCTCGCGCCCCCGCCAGGTGAGCGCGGGCTCCACGACGGGTCCGCGCGGGGGAGCGGGGGCGGCGTCCGGCGCCGGCTCCTCCCCGGGCACGGGGGCCGGTGCCGGCTCCGGGCAGGGGCCCGCCACGGGCCAGGGCGGCGGTGAGGACCCGGGGCAGCAGCCGTCGCCCGGGGACCCGTCCACCGGGACCGCCACGCCCACCACGACGGTGTCCCCGGGCGGTCCGGCGCCGACCGGCTCGGGCACGCCCGGCGATCCCGTGCCCTCCACCACCGCCCCCACGCCGGGTCAGCCCCCGACGCCCAGTCCGTCGCCGACCTGCACGCGCTTCCTCTGGTGGTGTGTCTGAGGCGGGTGGCGCGGCTCAGACCACGTCCGCGCCGAGCATCCGGCGCAGCAGGTCCCGCAGGAGGGTCCGCTCGGCCTCGGTGAGCTCGCCGAGCGGCTCGCGGGCGAAGTCCAGCGACTCGCGCAGCCGGCGGGCGGTGTCCCGGCCCTCGTCGGTGGGGACGGCGAGCTTGACCCGCCGGTCGTCGGGGTCGGGACGCCGCTCGACCATGCCGCGGGCCTCCAGGCGGTCGACGATCCCCGTGATGTTGGACGGCTCGCACTTGAGCTTCTGGGCGATGCGGCGCATCGGCAGCGGGTCGAGCGAGAGCAGGCCGAGGACCCGGGCCTGGGCGCCGGTCAGCGCGTGCTGCGCGGCCGCCTGCTCGTACTCCTCGTAGTAGCGCGCCACGACCGTGCCGATCAGCTCGACGACTTCGAGGGTCACGGGGTCCGTCTGTCTGGTGGCCATGAGGCACATCCTACCCGTTTACTTGACAACATGAAATATTCAGGAGCATGGTTGTTTCAGTAAGTGAACCTTTCCTGAACTGAAGCTCTTCCGAGCTTTCCCCCTGGAGGCCGTGCTCATGTCCGTACTTCCCGCGTCCAGCCGTGAGTGGCACCTCGTCGCCCGTCCGCACGGCTGGCCCGTCCCCGCGGACTTCGCCCTGCGCGAGACCCCGGTCACCGAGCCCGCCGAGGGCCACATCCTCGTGCGCAACCTGCACTTCTCCGTCGACCCGTACATGCGCGGCCGGATGAACGACGTGAAGTCCTACGTCGCGCCCTTCGCGCTGGACCACCCGATGGACGGCGGCGCGGTCGGCGAGGTCATCGCCTCCGGCGCCGAGGGCTTCGCCGTCGGCGACCACGTCCTGCACCGTCTCGGCTGGCGCGAGTACGCCGAGGTCCCGGCCCAGCAGGCCACCAAGGTCGACCCGGCGCTCGCCCCCCTCTCGTCCTACCTCGGCGTGCTCGGCATGACCGGCCTCACGGCCTACGCCGGCCTCTTCGAGGTCGCCTCCTTCAAGGAGGGCGACGCCGTCTTCGTCTCCGGTGCCGCCGGCGCCGTCGGCAGCCAGGTCGGCCAGATGGCGCGGCTTAAGGGGGCCTCCCGCGTCATCGGCTCCGCCGGCTCCGACGAGAAGGTCCGGTTCCTCGTCGAGGAGCTCGGCTTCGACGCCGCCTTCAACTACAAGAACGGCCCCGTCAGGGACCAGCTCCGCGAGGCCGCGCCCGACGGCATCGACGTCTACTTCGACAACGTCGGCGGCGACCACCTCGAAGCCGCGATCTCCTCGCTCAACCCGCACGGCCGCGCCACCATCTGCGGCATGATCGCGCAGTACAACGACACCGAGCCGGTCCCCGGCCCGCGCAACATGGCGATGATCATCGGCAAGCGGCTGCGCCTCCAGGGCGTCCTCGTCGGCGACCACTACGGCCTGCAGAACCAGTTCGTCAAGGAGGTCGGCGGCTGGCTCGCCTCCGGCGAGCTGAAGCACCGCGAGACCTTCGTCGAGGGCATCGAGAACGGCGTGGACGCCTTCCTCGGACTGCTCCGCGGGGACAACACCGGAAAGATGATCGTCTCGGTGACCCGTTAGTCTTCCCTCAGCCGTCGCGATCGTGGGCGCGAGTCGCGGCGAACAGCAGAAGGAAGTACCCCCGCATGTCCATCCAGCACTCCGACGTCCTCTACACCGCCGTCGCCACCGCCGAGAACGGCCGTGACGGCCGCGTCGCCACCGACGACGGGCAGCTCGACGTCGTCGTCAACCCGCCCAAGGCCATGGGCGGCTCCGGCGCCGGCACCAACCCCGAGCAGCTCTTCGCGGCCGGCTACAGCGCCTGCTTCCAGGGCGCGCTGGGCGTCGTCGCCCGCAACGAGAACGCGGACGTCTCCGGCGCGACGGTCACCGCCGAGGTCGGCATCGGCAAGAACGACGACGGCTTCGGCATCATCGTCAAGATCTCGGCGACCATCCCCCACGTGGACGCCGAGACCGCCAAGAGCCTGATCGAGAAGGCCCACCAGGTCTGCCCGTACTCCAAGGCGACCCGCGGCAACATCACGGTCGAGCTCGCCGTCTGATTCCCGGACGCGCGGACCGAGGCGAGGGCCGCACCCCGACCGACCGGGGTGCGGCCCTCGCCGCGTCCGAAGCGACTGCGGCATCATGTCCGTGTCCAGCGGACGGGGGAGTCGGGTGTCGTCGCACAACGGGCCGGAGCAGGCCGGCCACGGGCTCATCGGCGGGCGGTACCGCCTGGGGGAGCGGCTCGGGCAGGGCGGCATGGGCGTCGTCCGCAGGGCCACCGACGAACTCCTCGGCCGCCCGGTCGCCGTCAAGACCCTCGCCCTCGACGACGGCGCCGACCCGGCGGGCGCCCTGCGCGAGGCACGGGTCGTCGCCCGGATCCGCCACCCCCACGTGATCGTCGTCCACGACGTCGTCGAGCACGACGGACGGCCCGCCCTGGTGATGGAGCTGGTCGAGGGCGGCTCGCTCGCCGACCGGCTCTCCGCCGGCCGCCTGCTGTCCCCGCGGGAGACCGCGCGCCTCGGCCTCGACCTGCTCGACGCCCTCGGCGCCGCCCACGCCCTCGACGTGCTGCACCGCGACGTCAAACCGGCCAACGTCCTCCTGGAGAAGGGCAGCGGCCGGGCGGTGCTCACCGACTTCGGCATCGCCAGCCTCCCCGGCGCCACCACCCTCAGCGGAACCGGCGTCTTCGTCGGCACCCCCGAGTACACGGCCCCCGAGCGGATGCGGGGCGACGACGCCGGCCCCGCGTCCGACCTCTGGTCGCTCGGCGCGCTGCTGTGCGCGGCGGCGACCGGCACGTCGCCGTTCCGGCGCGACTCCATCGGCGCCGTCCTGCACGCCGTCGTCTACGACGAGATCCGGCCGTCCGAACGGATGGGCCCCCTCGTCCCCGTCGTCCGCGGCCTCCTCGAACGCGATCCGGACCGGCGCCTCGGCGCCGCCGCCGCCCGCCGGATGCTGGCCGCCTGCCTGGCCGCGGAGGAACCCGCGGAGGACGGCCCGGCGACGGACGGCCCGCCGGAGGACACCCCGCCGGCCGCCCCCTCCCGCGCCGGGGACGGCCACCCGTCGACGGCCCGGGACGCCCGCCCGGCGCCCACCCCGCGGCAGCCCACCGGGCCCGGGGTCCACGACCAGGACTCGGCGCGGGAGCGGGACCCCGCCGGCGCCGGGCGGCGGGGCGGACTCGCGCTGCCCCTCGTGGCGGCGGCCGTCGCCGCCTCCGTCGCCGCGGTGACCGTCGCGGTGCTCGTCGCCGGCGACCGGACGGCGACGGGCACCGGGGCGCCGGGGAACTCCCCGACCGGATTCGTGGCCGCGCCCGGCCCCGCACCGGCCGGGTACACCACCGTCGCCGACGAGCGCGGCTTCACCCTGGCCGTCCCCGCCGGGGCCCGGCGCTCGACCGACGGGGACCGGGTGTTCTACACGACGGGGGACGGCGCCGTCTGGGTCGGGATCCGCATCAGGGCGATCCCGTCCGGCGGCGCGATCGGCGCGATGCGCGACGCCGACGCGAACGGTCCGGGCACCAACC
Source organism: Streptomyces sp. NPDC104202 (assembly GCF_055584185.1). NCBI lineage: Bacteria > Bacillati > Actinomycetota > Actinomycetes > Kitasatosporales > Streptomycetaceae > Streptomyces > Streptomyces sp. NPDC104202. The sequence goes on from NZ_JBVJMN010000034.1 coordinate 19,248, forward strand.
GGGGGTACCGCGACGCCACGGTCGAGGAGACGCGCCACAAGGGACTGCCCGCCGCCCGCTGGGAGTTCACCTGGGACGGCTTCACGGCCGCCGAGGGCCCCCGCCACACCGTCGACCTCTGCTGGGAGCAGGCCGGGACGCTGTACGACGTGTGGGCCTCGGCGCCGGTGGACCGGTCCGGGGAGGCCCGCGGATACGTCGACACGGCGCTCGCCTCCTTCCGTACATCCGGCCGGACGCCGGGCAACTGACCGGTCCGCCCCCGATAAAATGGACCCATGCGCGATCTCGGGGTGGGTTTCCGGTACCTGGTCGAAGGCCAGAAGTGGGTGGGCCGGCACGGCCGGTGGTTCGGCTTCGGGCTGCTGCCCGGACTCGTCACCCTCGTCCTCTACGCGGGCGCCCTCGTCGGCCTCGGCTACGGCGCCGACGACCTGGCCGCCTGGGCGACGCCGTTCGCCGACGACTGGACCTCGCCCTGGCTCGGCCTCTTCCGGGGCACCCTGACCGCGCTCGTCTTCGCCTTCGGGTGCTTCCTCGCGGTCATCACCTTCACCGCCGTCACCCTGCTCGTCGGCCAGCCCTTCTACGAGTCCCTCTCCGAGGAGGTCGACCGCAGCGAGGGCGGCGAGGTGCCCGAGTCCGGGCTGCCGCTCTGGCGCGAGCTGTGGATCTCGGCCCGGGACAGCCTGCGGGTCGTGCTGCGGGTCGCCTTCTACGGCGTCCTGCTCTTCGCCTGCGGTTTCCTCCCGGTCGTCGGACAGACCGTGGTGCCCGCGCTCGGCTTCTGCGTCTCCGGCTTCTTCCTCGCCGAGGAGCTGACGGCCGTCGCGCTCCAGCGCCGGGGCGTCGAGCTCAAGGAGCGGCTGCGGCTGCTGCGCGGCCGCCGGCTCGCCGCCCTCGGCTTCGGCGTCCCGCTGACGCTCTCCTTCCTGGTGCCGTTCGTCGCCGTCTTCCTGATGCCCGGAGCGGTCGCCGGAGCCACCCTGATGGTCCGTGACCTGCGCGGCGAGGGCGACGGGGACCGGGACGGCGACGACGGCCGCGTCCGCCTCCGGAAGAACGATCAAGAACGCGGCAACCTTCCTCCGACCGGTGGCGACCAGGAGGTGCACCACCTCCCCCACTGAAGAAGGAACACATGACGTCACACCAGCGGAAGACCGGCCGCCGCCGCGCGCTCATCGGCGGCCTGAGCGCCCTCGCGGTGACCGGTTCGGCCGTCGTCGCCGGCTCCCTGCTCGCCCCCGCGGGCGCGGCGAGCGCCGTCGCCGCCTGGCCCCGGGCCACGGCCGACACCCCGGTCGCGACGACGATCGAGGTCTCCGGCACCTACGACGGCAAGCTCAAGCGGTACCACGGCACCGGCGCGCTCGGCTCCGACGGCCAGAGCGAGAACCAGAAGCCGGTCTTCGTCCTCAAGGACGGCGCCGTGCTCAAGAACGTGATCATCGGGACCCCGGCCGCCGACGGCGTCCACTGCCTCGGGAGCTGCACCCTCCAGAACGTCTGGTGGGAGAACGTCGGCGAGGACGCCGCCACCTTCAAGGGCACGTCGGCGTCGGCGGTCTACTCCGTGTACGGCGGCGGCGCGAGGAACGCCTCCGACAAGGTCTTCCAGTTCAACGGCGCGGGCAAGCTCGTCGTGACCCGGTTCCAGGTCTCCGACTTCGGCAAGCTGGTCCGCTCCTGCGGCAACTGCAGGAAGCAGTACCCGCGGACGATCCTCGTCACCGACGTGGACGTCACCGCGCCCGGCAAGTCCCTCGTCGGCGTCAACGCCAACTACGGCGACACGGCGACCCTGCGGAACGTCCGCGTCCACGGCGACGCCAAGAAGAAGATCAAGCCGTGCACCCGCTTCACCGGCAACAGCACCGGCAAGGAGCCCAAGGAGACCGGCACCGGCCCCGACGGCACCACCTGCCGCTACACGGCCGGGGACCTGTCCTACGACTGATCCCCGGCGCGCGCCCGGCTCCCGGCGGGTTCAGCCGTCGAGGGCCGGGTGCAGCTCCGGGCGCGCGTCCCACCAGGCCCGGTGGAAGGCGTTGTTGTCCACGTTCGCCAGATAGGCCCGGGCCGCCGCCCGGTACAGCAGCTCCGCCTGCGGGGCGGTGACCGCGGCCCGGTTCCAGGCCAGCCTGATCCGCCCCGTCACCGGGTCGCCCTCCAGGGGGCGCAGCACCGTGCCCTCGGCCGCCGGTGCGGTCGGCTGGCTCATGGAGATCGCCCGGCCCGAGGCGATCATCCCGTAGTGCATCTGCCGGTCGGCCACCCGGTGCCGCAGCACGGGGGCGAAACCCGCCTTCGTGCAGGCGGCGACCAGTGCCTCGGGGCCGCCGTCGTCGTCCTCGACGAGGGTCATCCACGACTCCCCGGCCAGTTCGGCCAGGGCGATCCGCTCCTTCCCGGCCAGCGGATGCGCCGCCGACAGCCGTACGCAGAAAGGCTCCTTGGGGATCAGGGTGCGGGCCACGGTGCCCTCCGGGAGCGTCACCTCGTGGTCGTTGACCTCCCCGTACAGGACGGCGTCGTACCGGCCCGCCCCGAGCTGCCGGGTCAGGGTCGTCGCCGACTGCTCGACGGTCACCGCGATGTCCTGCCCCGCCATGACCTGTTCCAGCTCGCCGAGCAGCCGGTCCACGAGGACCAGCAGGATGCAGCCGAGGCGCAGCGGGGTGTGCGGGGCGGCGGCCCGCGCGCCGGCGGCCAGCGCGTCCATCTCGCCGAGGACGAGACGGGCCTTGGAGAGGACGAACTCGCCCAGCGGAGTGGGCTCCACACCGTTCCGGCCGCGGAGGAAGAGCTCCCCGCCGGCGACCCGCTCGATGCGGCGCAGCTGGGCCGAGAGGGCCGGCTGCGAGACCCCGAGCCGCCCGGCCGCGCGCCCCAGACTGCCTGCTTCCGCTATCCGGCAGACGGCCTCTAGATGCCTCAACTCCAGCTGCATTTCAGCAGCGTACGCAGCACCGCGCGGGCGCACCATAACCCGCGTCTTATGCCGCGTGAGATGTCCCGAACTGGCCATGTCCACGCCCATACTCGGCGCGACGATCCGTCTCCCCCACGACGATCCCCACCCCGATCGGAGCAGACGTTGCACCCCACCAGACTCACGGCGACCGTGGCCGCCCTGGCACTGTCGGCGAGCCTCGCGACCGCCCTCGCCGGCACCGCCACCGCGGTCCCGCAGGCGCAGCCGGTCCCCCCGGGCCACGGCAAGTCCCTCGCGCTGGCGGCCGCCGACGGCGCCGCCGAGAGCGGTCTCGACGAGCTGCGGCACGGCGCCGACGAGGAGCTCGTCCGGACCTCGGTCACCCCGTGGACGAACGGTCTGTACTACGCGGCGTACGAGCGCACCTACCGCGGCCTCCCGGTCGTCGGCGGCGACGCGGTCGTCGTCTCCGACAGCTCCGGCAAGGTCCGCGAGGTCACGGGCGCCCCCGCCCCCGCCATCAGGCTCTCCACCCAGGCCAAGGTGACCGCCGACGCGGCCCTCGCCACCGCCCGCCGGCAGCTGGCGTCGGTGGAGAGCGCGAGCGCCCCCGAGCTGACCGTGCTCCTCAAGGGCGGCAAGGCCGTCCTCGCCTGGCACACCCTGGTCATCGGCCGGACCGCCCAGAACGCCCCCAGCTCCCTCGACACCTACGTCGACGCGCGCAGCGGGTCCGTGACGCAGTCCACCGACAAGATCCTGCACGCCGACGGCCGCGGCTACCACAACGGCAACGTCACCATCGACACCGCCGCCTCCTCCATGACCGACACCAGCCGCGGCGGCTTCAAGTGCGGCGGGCAGAACGGCAGCGCCTACACCGGCTCCTCGCCGTGGGGCAACAGCGGCGCCAACGACCTGGTGACCGCCTGCGTCGACATCATGTACGCGGCGCAGAAGGAACACTCCATGCTCAAGGAGTGGTTCGGCTACAACGGCCAGAACGGTCAGGGCGGCATGGTCCCGGCCCGCGCCGGGCTCTCCGAGGTCAACGCCTACTACGACGGCACGAAGACGACGTACGGGCGGGCCCAGACCGGCTCCAACCAGCTCACCGGCATCGACGTCGTGGCGCACGAGTACGGCCACGAGATCTTCGACCGGACCCCGGGCTCCGCCGGCTCGTCCAACGAGAACGGCGGCATGAACGAGTCCACCGGCGACATCTTCGGCGCGCTCACCGAGCACTACGCCAACAACCCGAACGACACCCCGGACTACACGGTCGGCGAGAAGGTCAACTTCTTCGGCGACGGCAAGCCGATCCGGAACATGTACAACCCCTCGCTCGTCGGCAACGACCCCAACTGCTACACGCAGCTGACGTCCAACACCGAGGTGCACGCGGCGGCCGGCCCGCAGAACCACTGGTTCTACCTGCTCGCCGAGGGCTCCAACCCGGGCGGCGGCAAGCCCAACAGCCCCATATGTTCCGGCGGTCCGTCCTCGGTGACCGGCATCGGCATCCAGAAGGCCGGCAAGGTCTTCATGGGCGCCCTGCTGATGAAGACCTCCTCCTGGAACCACCTCGCCGCCCGCAAGGCGACGCTGACCAGCGCCAAGAACACCTACGGCAGCGTCGAGTGCAACGCGGTGAAGGCGGCCTGGAACGCGATCGGCGTCCCGGCCCAGTCCGGTGAGACCGACTGCGGCGGTACCACCACGCCCGACTTCTCCCTCGCCCTGAACCCGTCCTCGGGCTCGGTGCAGGCCGGCGCCTCCGTCACCTCCACGGTGAACACCTCCACCACCGGCGGCAGCGCGCAGACCGTCCAGCTCTCCGCGAGCGGCGCCCCCTCCGGCGTCACGGTCTCCTTCAGCCCCGCCTCGGTGACCTCGGGCTCCTCGTCCACCATGACCGTCCAGGTCGCGGCGGGCACCGCCAACGGCACGTACCCGATCACCGTCACCGGTACGGGCTCCGCCACGCACACGGTCACCTACCAGCTGTCGGTCGGCACCACGACGCCGCCCACCGGCTGCAGCGGCGCCCAGAACACCTACCAGGGCACCCTGACCTCCGGCCAGGCCCAGGCCCAGCCGGACGGTTCGTACTACTACTCCGCCACCGCCGGCACCCACAAGGGCTGCCTGCGCGGCCCGGCCGGAGCCGACTTCGACCTGTACCTGCAGAAGTGGAACGGGTCGACCTGGGCGGACGTGGCGGTCGGCGGCACCGCGACGGCCGACGAGAACACCAGCTACTACGGCACCGCGGGCTACTACCGGTACGTGGTCCACGCGTACAGCGGCTCCGGCGCGTACACGCTGGGTGTGAGCGCCCCGTAACGGGGGCGGGGCGCCGTCGCGGACCGGGGGTTCCGTGACGGCACTTCCCCGAGCCGGGCGGCCGTATGTCCCACGGCCGCCCGGCTTCCCCGCGTCCGCGCCCCGGGGCCGGAGCGGTCAGGGGAGCTCGGCGAGCACGAAGCCCGGCCCGGCCTCGCCCGCGTCGGCGATCCGCTCGCCGTCCGGACCCCAGGCCCCGGCCCGGCCGACGCCCACCCCGTCCTCGTTGGCGCCGAGGACGTTGGCGAGGACCACGTACAGGCCGAAGTCCCGGGCCCGCGCCGGGTAGACCTTCTCGAACGAGTCGTTGTCGGCGGAGAGCACCGAGCTGGCCAGGTAGACCGTGCAGCCGTCGGCCGCCGCCCGTTCGGCCAGGTCGGGGAAGCGGTTGTCGTAGCAGGTGGCCGTCGCGAACCGGACCCCGTCGAGCGCGAACCGCCCGTCGGAGGTGCCCGGCGCGAAGACCTCGGCCTCGATGCCGTAGAGGTGGCGCTTGTCGTAGCGGGCGAGCAGCGAACCGTCCGGGCCGACGACCAGCGTGGTCACCGCGGGCCGCCCGTCGGCCGTCCGCACCGGGCCGTTGACGACGGCCGCCGCCGCGGCCTCGCGGCACGCCTCCCGGACCGGCTCCAGGCGGGGGTCGTCCTCGGTGAGCACCAGACCGGGGTCGTCGCGGATCAGCGACGGCTCGTACCCGCTCAGACAGAGCTCGGCGAAGACGACCACCCGGGCCCCTTCGGCCGCGGCGGCCCGGACGAGCCCGGCGACGGTGCGGACGTTGGCGTCGATGTCCCCGGCGACCGGGGCGAACTGGGTGGCTGCGAGGATCATGGCGGCCATCATCCCGTCTCTCTATGTAAGGGTCAAGAGAGGTCTGGGGGTATTAGCTCGGCCGCTGTCGAGCGGAGCAGCCCCAGGAAGGCCGTCGCCGCCGCCGTCGGGGTGGCCGGCGTCGCCGCGCAGACCCGGCGGTACGGCACGTCGTCAGGGTGGAGCGTGACCAGCGCGACGTCCGGGCGCACCGAGGCCGCCGCGAGCGCGGGCACGAGCGTGACGCCCAGCCCCGCCGCGACCGCCCCCAGCTTGGCGATCCAGTCATGGGCGAGCAGCCCCGTCCGGGGCCGGAAGCCGGCGGCGACGGCCGGCCGGAACAGGGTGTCCTCCAGGCGCTCGCTGCCCGTGATCCACTCCTCGTCCGCCAGCTCCGCGAGCCGCACCGCCCGCCGCCCCGCGCACGGGTGCCCCCGCTCCAGGGCCACCAGCACCGGCTCGTCCAGCAGGTGGTGCAGCGTCACCCCGGGCGGCGGGGGAGTGGCCGCCGGACCGACCACCGCGAGGTCCTCCTCCCCGGCGGCCACCAGCCCGAGGTGCTTCGCCGACGGCCCCTCGACCCGGCTGACCACGACCCCCGGATGGCGCTCCCGGAAGGCGGCCTGCGCGCGCGGCACCAGGGAGGCGGTGGCGCTGGAGACGGCCCCGAGCCGCAGCAGCCCACCGTCGAGCGTGCGCAGCGAGGCCAGTTCGACCCGGGCCGCGGAGAGCCGGTCCCGCACCGCCTCGGCGTGCGGGAGCAGCACCCGGCCCGCCTCGCTGAGCCGCACCCCGCGGGGTGTCCGCTCGAACAGCTCCGAGCCCATCTCCTCCTCCAGGGAACGCACTTGGCGCGAGACGGCGGACTGGGTGTAGCCGAGGACGTGCGCCGCGGCGGTGAAGGAGCCCGTGCGGGCGACGGCGAGGAACGCCTCGTACAGAGCATGCGAGACCGGCATGGCGGCCATGCTAGACATTCGCTTGTCGCATGACGGGGGCGGACCTAGCGTCGACGCCATGGACACCACGCCCCAGAAGACCGCCTTCCTCGGCCTCGGCTCCATGGGCCTCCCCATGGCCCGCCGACTCCTCGACGGCGGGCACCCGTTGACCGTCTGGAACCGCACGGCCGCCAAGGCGGACGCCCTCGTCGAGGCCGGCGCCGTCCGGGCCGCCACCCCCGCCGAGGCCGTCCGGGACGCCGACGTCGTCGTCACGATGCTCGCGGACCCCGCCGCCGCCCTCGCCGTCGCGGACGGCATCCTGCCCGCACTGCGCCCGGGCACCCACTGGATCGACACCTCCACGGTCGGCCCGGACACCGTCGCCGCCCTGACCGCCCGGCTCCCCGCCGGGGTCACGCTGATCGACGCGCCCGTCATGGGCAGCGTCGACCGGGCGGCCTCGGGCGACCTGCTCGTCCTGGCGGGCGGCGACACCGCGCCGGTCGCCGGCGTCCTCGCCCGGTTCGGCACCGTCACCCCCTGCGGGGCGCCCGGCGCGGGCGCCGCGGTCAAGCTCGTCCTCATCAACGCCGCCATCGGTGGGGTGGCGCTCGTCGCCGAGGCCCTCGCGCTCGCCGACGCCCTGGGCGTGGCCCGGGAGCCCGCGCTCCGGCTGCTCGGCGCGGGCCCGCTGGCCGGAGCCGTCGGCCGGGCGACCGCCGCCGGCTCGCACTTCCCGCTCGCCCTCGCCGCGAAGGACGTCGCGCTGGCGACGGCGGCGGCGAGGCTGCCCGTCCTGGAGGCCGTCCACGCCTCCCTGACCGCGGACCCGGCCCTGCTCGGCGAGGACCTGGCGGCCCTCGCCCGCCGGCCGGAAGGGACGGCCTAGGTGTCCGGTCCGCCCGCCTCCGCCTCGCCGTGCAGCAGGCGGAGGAAGTCGCGGAAGGCGCCCGGCATGTCCACCGCCGCCGGGTCCAGGAGCCACTGGTACTGGAGGCCGTCCATCACCGCCGTGAGCAGGGGCGCCGCCTGCTCCGGAGTGAGCCCGCCGGGCAGCCGTCCGCCGTACTCCAGCCGCAGCACGTCCGCCATGTTCTCCCGGACCTGCGCGTACCGCTCGGTGAAGAACGCCCGCGCCGGATGCCCGTCGGTGACGCTCTCGCCGAGCAGCGCGGAGAAGGTCTGCACGATCCCCGGCCGCATCGCGTTGTACTCGACGAGGGACTCCAGCAGGTCCAGCCGCCAGCCCTCGCGGTCCCGGCCGCCGCTCGTGTCCCAGCGGTCGCGCTCCTCCAGGACGGCGACGAGCAGCGCCTCCTTGGTGGGGAAGTAGTGCAGCAGCCCCTGCTGGGTCAGCCCGACGCGCTCGGCGACCGAGCCGAGGGTGGCCCCCCGGTAGCCGCGCTCGGCGATCACCTCGAGGGCGGCGCGCAGGATCTCCGCGCGCCGCTCCTCGCTCCTGGCCCGCACCATCGCCGCGGCCCCCTTTCCGACGTCCTTGCGACAGGACCGTACCCCCTCCGAAAATAACAGACTCGTAACGTAACCTACCGATCTACAGGTAGGGAGGTGCACGATGGGCGCATCGGGGTCATCGGTACGTCAACGAGGAGGTGCGGCCATGGCGGAGAACAGCGCGGAGACCGCGAGGAACGCGGCCGTCGAGACGGCGCTCGGCAAGCTCGACCTGGACACCAAGACCCGGCTGCTCGGCGGCCAGGACATGTGGTCCCTGCCCGCCGTGCCGGAGATCGGCCTGAAGTCCCTGGTCATGTCCGACGGACCCGTCGGCGTCCGCGGCGTCCGCTGGACCGCCGACGACCCGTCCGTCGCCCTGCCCTCCCCGACCGCACTCGCCGCCTCCTGGGATCCCGCGCTCGCCCGCCGGGCCGGCCGCCTCCTGGCCCAGGAGGCCCGCCGCAAGGGCGTCCACGTCCTCCTCGCGCCCACCGTCAACCTGCACCGCACCCCTCTCGGGGGCCGCCACTTCGAGGCCTACAGCGAGGACCCCCTGCTCACCGGCGCCGTCGGCACCGGCTACGTCCAGGGCGTCCAGGACGGCGGCGTCGGCACCACCGTCAAGCACTTCGTCGCCAACGACGCCGAGACCGACCGCTTCACCGTCGACAACGAGGTCGCCCCGCGCCCGCTCCGCGAGCTCTACCTCGCCCCCTTCGAGGCCATCGTCGAGAACGCCCGCCCCTGGGGCATCATGACCGCCTACAACCAGGTCAACGGCGTGACCATGACCGAGCACCACCAGCTCGTCAACGAGGTCCTGCGCGGCGAGTGGGGCTTCGACGGCGCCAACGTCTCGGACTGGGTGGCCGCCCGCTCCACCGTCGGCGACATCCGGGGCGGCCTCGACGTCGCCATGCCCGGCCCCGTGACCGTGTACGGCGAGGCCCTCGCCGCCGCCGTCCGCGCCGGCGAGGTCGAGGAGTCCCTCGTCGACGACGCCGTGCGCAACGTGCTGCGGCTCGCCGCCCGCGTCGGCGCCCTCGAAGGTGCCCCGCCGGTCGTCACCGAGCACCCCGCCGCCCTCGACGGCGACGCCCTCGCCCGGGAGATCGCCCGCCGCGGCTTCGTCCTCGTCCGCAACGAGCGCGGCACCCTGCCCCTGGCGCCGGGCGGCACCGTCGCCCTCTCCGGCGCGGCCGCCCGCGACGCCCGCGTGCTCGGCGGCGGCTCCGCCCAGGTCTTCCCCGACCACGTCGTGTCCCCGCTCGACGGCCTCACCGAGGCCCTCGCGGCCCGCCCCGACGGATCCGCCCTCACCTACACCGTCGGTGCCGACCCCAGCGACGAACTCGCCCCCGCCGACCGGGGCTTCACCCTCCGCGCCCGCTGCCGCGACGCCGAGGGCCGGCTCCTCGGCGAGGGCTCGCTGCCCAACGGCCAGGTCCAGTGGATCGGTGACGACCTGCCGGCCGGCGTCACCCACGAGGCCCTCGCCTCCATCGAGGTCGTCGGCACCTACACCCCGCGCGAGACCGGCGAGCACTCCTTCGGCACCCGCGGCCTCGGTGCCTTCGTCCTCTCCGTCGGCGGCCGGACCGTCTTCGAGGGCGTCCAGGCGATGGGATCCGAGGCCGACCCCTTCGAGGCGTTCTTCGGCTCCCCGGTCGAGCGCGCCAAGGTCGCCCTGACGGCCGGCGAGACCGTCGAGGTCTCCCTGCTGCACACCCTCGACCCGGAGTTCGAGGCCCCCCTGCCCGCCGTCATGTTCTCCTTCGTCCACCTCGGTCCGCGCCGTGACCCCGACGAACTGATCGCCGAAGCGGTCGAGGCCGCCCGCGCCGCGGACACCGCCGTCGTGGTCGTCGCCACCACCGAACGCGTCGAGTCCGAGGGCTTCGACCGCAAGGACCTCGCCCTCCCGGGCCGTCAGGACGACCTCGTCCGGGCCGTCGCCGCCGTCAACCCGAACACGGTCGTCGTCGTCAACGCCGGCTCCCCGGTCGAACTGCCCTGGCGCGAGGACGTCGCCGCGATCCTGCTCGGCTGGTTCCCCGGCCAGGAGGGCGGCGCCGCCCTCGCCGACGTCCTCACCGGCGCCGAGGAGCCCGGCGGCCGCCTCCCCACCACCTGGCCCGTCGCCCTCGCCGACGTCCCGGTCACCGAGGTCACCCCCACCGACGGCGTACTCGTCTACGGCGAGGGCGTCTTCATCGGCTACCGCGCCTGGGACCGGGCCGGCGCCGTCCCCGCGTACCCCTTCGGCCACGGCCTCGGCTACACCACCTGGTCCTACGACACCCTGGCCGCCGCCGCCCCCGCCGACGGCGCGGGCGGCACGGTCACCGTCCGGCTCACCAACACCGGCGGGCGCACCGGCCGCGAGGTCGTGCAGATCTACCTGGCCCCCACGGCCGACCCGGTCGAGCGCCCGGCCCGCTGGCTGGCCGGCTTCGCGAGCGTCGAGGCCGCCCCCGGCGAGACCGTCACGGCCGAGATCGCGCTGCCCCGCCGCGCCTTCGAGATCTGGGACGAGGCCGAGCACGGCTGGACCGCCGTCCCCGGCGCCTACGAGGTCGTCGCCGCTCACTCCCTCGGCGACGCCCGGCTGACCACGACCCTGGAGATCTGACCCCCGCGGTCCCGGGACCGGCCCCGGGGCGGCACCTGACAGCCGCCCCGGGGCCCACTACTCCGCGGTGATCCGCCGGTACGCCAGCTCCGCGAGCCGCGCCTGCCCGTCCCGGCTCGGGTGGAACCAGTCCCAGGGGCTCAGCTGCCCCCCGCCGAAGCGGAAGCCGAACACCGCCCCGCCGTCGTACCGGCAGCGGGCGTCCCCGGCGCACACCTCCTCCAGGACCCGGTTGTACGCCACCACCCGCTCCCGCACCCCGGCCCGCCGCCGCTCCGCCGCGGGACCGAGGTCCTCCGCGTCCGCCAGCATCGATCCGCAGATCCCCAGCTTCCACACCTGCAGGCCCAGCGGGCTGAGCCGCCCTGTCGACCACAGGCGCTTCAGGTCCGGCACGCTCGACACGTACACCTGCGCCTTCGGCGCGCCCGCCCGCAGCCGGGCCAGCGCCGCCTCGAAGGAGGCGCGGAAGTCGGCGACCGGGGTCATCAGGGCGGGGGTCGGCCGGCAGGCGTCGTTGGCGCCCATCATCACCGTCACCAGCTCGGGCCTCCGGGCCGCCGCCCCCGCCATCTGCTCGGGCAGCTCCGCCATCCGGGCGCCCGTCCGCGCGAGGTTCCAGCTGTGGGTGGACACCTTCGCCGGGCCCAGCAGCCGCAGCGCCAGACTGTTCACGGCCGCGTCCGTCCCGGTCGCCCAGGACACCTCGGGGCAGTCCGACAGCACCGCGCAGGCGTCGAAGGCGCGGGTCACGGAGTCCCCGACGGCGGCGACCGAGGCGGGGGAGACGTCCCACGACGGCTCCGGCTTCGGCGTCGCCGCGGACGCGCGCGCCGGAGCCGCCGCCTCCGGGGCCCCGGCCGTGCAGCCGGCGAGCGCCCCCGCGCACAGCAGCGCCGCCGCCCCGGCGGCGACGGCGGTACGGAATCGGCGTCGGCCGCTCATCCCCGGCCCCCTCCCTCGGCGTCCTGGCGAGTGAAAGCTTGGTGTTCACGCACCCCCGGACCGACCGTACGTCACACCGACGACGGTGCGGCACGGTAGCTTTTCCCCCGTCGAACCAGAGGCGCCTTTGCCGACCGGCTCCGGTAAATTACATCACGTCACATCCTGTCTCCTTTTTGGCGGTTTGTGACCTTTTGCTCCTGATGCTGTTTACTGAGGCCGCTGGGAAAGGCGAACCTCGTCCCACACTGGAGGTCCCGGTGACGACACGTGGAGTCCTGTACGTTCACTCCGCGCCGCGCGCGCTCTGCCCGCACGTCGAATGGGCGGTGGCGGGCGTCCTCGGTGTGCGGGTCCAGCTCGACTGGATCCGCCAGCCGGCGTCCCCCGGCACCTGGAGAGCCGAGTTCTCCTGGCAGGGCCAGACCGGCACCGCCTCCAAGCTCGCCTCCGCGCTGCGCGGCTGGCAGATGCTCCGCTTCGAGGTCACCGCGGAACCCTGTCCCACCGCCGAGGGCGAGCGCTACAGCGCCACCCCCGACCTGGGCATCTTCCACGCCGTCACCGGCATGCACGGGGACATCCTGGTCCCCGAGGACCGCCTGCGGGCCGCGCTCGCGCGCTCCGCCCAGGGCGAGACCCAGCTGGAGGCCGAGATCGCCAAACTCCTCGGCAAGCCCTGGGACGACGAACTGGAGCCCTTCCGCTACGCCGGCGAGGGCGCCCCCGTCCGCTGGCTCCACCAGGTCGTCTGACGCGTTCTCACCACCCACGCGGGGCCCGCGCCGCTCGCCCGCGCCCCGGCGCGCCGCGCCCGGACCACCTCCGGCCGGACACGACGAAGGCCCACCCCGGTGCGGGGTGGGCCTCGTGTCGAGCGGGGATCAGACCGTGCGGAACGCCAGGACCACGTTGTGGCCGCCGAAGCCGAACGAGTTGTTGATCGCGGCGATCGTGCCGTGGGGGAGCTCGCGGGGCTCGCCGCGGACGATGTCGGCCTCGACCTCGGGGTCGAGCTCGTCGACGTTGATCGTCGGCGGGGCGAGGCGGTGGTGGATCGCCAGGACCGTCGCGACGGTCTCGATGCCGCCGGCGCCGCCCAGGAGGTGACCGGTCATCGACTTGGTCGCGGAGATCGCGACGTGGTCGAGGTCGTCGCCCAGGACCTTGCGCAGCGCCTTGATCTCGGCGACGTCGCCCTGCGGCGTCGACGTGGCGTGGGCGTTGAGGTGGACGACCTCGGACGGCTTGAGGTCCGTGGAGTCGAGCAGGTTCTGCATCGCGGCGGCGATGCCCCGGCCGGTCGGCTCGGGCTGCGCGATGTGGTGGCTGTCGGCCGACAGTCCCTGGCCGAGGACCTCGCAGTAGATGCGCGCGCCGCGCGCCTTCGCGTGCTCCTCGGACTCCAGGATCACGACGCCCGCGCCCTCGCCGAGGACGAAGCCGTCACGGCCTGTGTCGTAGGGACGCGAGGCCTTCGTCGGCTCGTCGTTGTTCTTGGACATCGCCATCATGTTGGCGAAGGCGGCGATCGGCAGCGGGTGGATCGCGGCCTCGGTACCGCCGGCGATGACCACGTCGGCACGGCCGGTGCGGATCATCTCGACGGCGTAGCCGATCGCCTCGGCACCCGACGCGCACGCGGAGACGGGGGTGTGGACGCCCGCCCGGGCGTTCACCTCCAGGCCCACGTTGGCGGAGGGGCTGTTCGGCATGAGCATGGGCACGGTGTGCGGGGAGACGCGGCGGACGCCCTTCTCCTTCAGCACGTCGTACTGGTCGAGCAGCGTGGTGACACCGCCGATGCCGGAGGCGATGACGGAGCCGAGCCGCTCGGGCACGACCTTCTCGTCCTCACCGGCCGGGGCGGTGTAGCCCGCGTCGGCCCACGCCTCGCGGGCCGCGATCAGCGCGAACTGCGCCGAGCGGTCCAGCTTGCGGGCGAGCGGGCGGGGGAGCACGTCGCCGGGGTCGACGGCGGCCGTCGCGGCGATCTGGACGGGCAGTTCGGCGAAGCGCTCGCCCTCCAGGGGCTTGACGCCGGAACGTCCCGCGAGCAGGCCTTCCCAGGTCGACGCGGAGTCGCCACCCAGCGGTGTGGTTGCGCCGATACCGGTAACGACCACGGTGCGATTGGTCGAGTTCACAGGAATTCGTTCTCCATGTGTGTGATGGTCGGAATACGGCGCCACCGCCGGGTGGCGGACCGAGTCAGCGAGGGCCGAATCAGGCCTGGTGCTTCAGGATGTAGTCGGCAGCGTCACCGACGGTCTTGAGGTTCTTGACGTCCTCGTCCGGGATCTTGACGTCGAAGCGCTCTTCGGCGGCGACGACGACCTCGACCATGGACAGCGAGTCGACGTCCAGGTCGTCGGTGAAGGACTTGTCCAGCTGGACGTCCTCGGTGGGGATGCCGGCGATCTCGTTGACGATGTCGGCGAGACCCTCGACGACCTGCTCCTGCGTGAAGGCCATGGTGGCGCTCCTTCTGTGATTGCTTAGATAGACGGCTTCCGGAAGGATCCGGTGTGCCTAGGGGAGGGTAACGACCGTCGCGGCGTAGACGAGACCCGCCCCGAAGCCGATGACGAGCGCGGTGTCGCCGCTCTTCGCCTTCCCGGTCGCCAGGAGCCGCTCCATGGCGAGCGGGATCGAGGCGGCCGAGGTGTTGCCGGTGGTTTCCACGTCGCGGGCGACCGTGACGTGCTCCGGCAGCTTCAGAGTCTTCACCATCGAGTCGATGATCCGCATGTTCGCCTGGTGCGGGATGAAGACGTCAAGGTCGTCCGCCGAGATTCCGGCGGCGTCCAGCGCCTGCTGGGCGACCTTCGCCATCTCGAAGACGGCCCAGCGGAAGACCGCCTGGCCCTCCTGCGTGATGGCGGGGAACTTGATTTCGCCGTCCTCGTTGAGGGGCAGCTTGGAGACGTCGCCGACGTGGAACTCGTTCCACGGCACGGTCTGCTTGATCGTCTCCGACTTGTCGCCCTCGGAGCCCCAGACGGTCGGGCCGATGTGCGGCTCGTCCGAGGGGCCGACGATCACGGCACCGGCGCCGTCGCCGAACAGGAAGGCCGTCGCGCGGTCCTCCAGGTCCGTCAGGTCGCTGAGCCGCTCCACGCCGATGACGAGGACGTACTCGGCGGAACCCTCGACGATCATGCCCTTGGCGAGCGTCAGGCCGTAGCCGAAGCCCGCGCAGCCGGCGGAGATGTCGAAGGCGGCCGGCTTCCCGGCGCCGACCTTGTCGGCGATCTCGGTGGCGACGGCGGGAGTCTGCTTGAAGTGCGAGACCGTCGAGACGATCACGGCACCGATCTGCTCGGCGGTGATGCCGGCATCCGCGATGGCCTTGCCCGAGGCCTCCACCGACATGGCGGTGACGGTCTCCTCCGGCGAGGCCCAGTGGCGGGTGGAGATGCCGGAGCGCGAGCGGATCCACTCGTCGGACGAGTCGATCTTCTCGAGGATCACCTCGTTCGGCACGACCCGGGTGGGGCGGTAACCGCCGACACCGAGGATCCGTGCGTACGGGGCGCCCTTGCTGGGCTTGATCTTCGACATGCTTCTCGACACTCCTTGTCAGACGTCCGCGTGCTCAGCGATGAGCGTACGGGCCGCGTCGAGGTCGTCGGGAGTCTTGAGGGCGACCGTGGCCACCCCCGGCAGGGCGCGCTTGGCGATGCCGGTCAGGGTGCCGCCGGGGCACACCTCGATCAGCGCCGTGGCGCCGAGCGCCTGGAAGGTCTCCATGCACAGGTCCCAGCGGACCGGGTTCGCGACCTGGCCGACCAGGCGGGCCACGACCTCGGCGCCGTCGGCGACGACCTGCCCGTCCTTGTTGGAGACGTAGCGGGCGGTCGGGGCGGCCGGGGACAGCAGGGCGGCCGCCTCCTCCAGCTTCGCCACGGCCGGGGCCATGTGGTGGGTGTGGAAGGCGCCGGCGACCTTGAGCGCGACGACCCGGCGCACGCCCTCGGGCTTGTCCGCCTCCAGGGCGGCCAGCTGCTCGAGGGTGCCGGCGGCCACGATCTGGCCGGCGCCGTTGACGTTGGCCGCGGTCAGCCCGAGCTTCTCCAGGTGCGGGACGGTCACCTCGGGGTCGCCGCCGAGCAGCGCGGACATGCCGGTCGCGGTGATCGCGGCGGCCTCGGCCATCGCGAGTCCGCGGGTCCGCACGAGGCGCAGCGCGGCGGTGTCGTCGAGGACGCCCGCGAAGGCGGCCGCGGTGAACTCGCCGACGCTGTGGCCGGCGACGACGCCGGCCGTCACGTCGCCGAGCGCGCTCGCGGAGAGCAGTCCGGCGGCGACGAGGAGCGGCTGGGCCACGGCGGTGTCACGGATCTCGTCCGCGTCCGCCTTCGTGCCGTAGTGGGCGAGGTCGAGCCCGATGGCGTCCGACCAGGCCGCGATGCGGTCGGCGGCGCCGGGGAGTTCGAGCCAGGGAGTCAGGAAGCCGGGCGTCTGAGCGCCTTGGCCGGGAGCGACGAGTACGAGCACCCTCACACTCTCTCTTGGGGACGGCTCCCGGCGCCCGTGGGGACAAGGACGAAGAACCGTCGGGGGAATTGTTGGTGTTCGACAAAAGTCTAGGACTGCGGATCACCGTCGGCCAAGCGCCCCAGGATGAGGGCGATCCGCAGGGTGAAGGCCGAGCGGACGTCGGAGGGTGACCAGCCGGTGACGTCGGTCACACGTCGAAGCCGGTAGCGCACGGTGTTCGGGTGGACGAAGAGCATCCTCGCCGCGCCTTCCAGGCTGCTCGCCTGTTCCAGATAGACACTGAGAGTTTCCAGAAGCGCCGAGCCCGCTTCCTCCAGCGGTCTGTAGATCTCCTCCACCAGCTGTTCGCGTGCCGAAGGGTCGGAGGCGATGGCGCGCTCCGGCAGGAGATCGTCCGCGAGCACCGGGCGCGGCGCGTCCTGCCACGCCGAGCACGCCTTGAGCCCGGCCGCCGCGGCCTGCGCGGAGCGGGTCGCCGCCAGCAGGTCGGGGACGACGGGGCCGGCCACGACGGGACCCGCCGCGTAGGGCCCGATCAGCGCCTTCGCCACGGCCAGCGGATTGTCGTTGCCGCCCGCGATGACGACGAGCCGGTTGCCGAGGACGCCGGTGAGGACCTGGAGCTTGGCGTGCCGGGCGGCCCGGCGGATCGCCTCCACCGTCAGTTCGCTGTCGCCGTCGGGGGCGGTGCCGAGGACCACGCAGACGTGGTCGGGCGAGTTCCAGCCGAGCGCGGCGGCCCGGGAGACGGCCCCCTCGTCGGCCTCGCCGGAGAGCACCGCGTTCACGACGAGCGACTCCAGCCGCGCGTCCCAGGCGCCGCGGGCCTCGGCGGCCTGCGCGTACACCTGGGCCGTGGCGAAGGCGATCTCCCGGGCGTAGACGAGCAGCGCCTCGCGGAGCACGGACTCGTCGCCGGGGGCGGCGACCTCCTCGATCGCGGACTCCATGACCTCGATCGTGGTGCGGACCATCTCGACGGTCTGGCGCAGGGTGATGGCCCTGGTCAGCTCGCGGGGCGCGGTGCCGAAGACGTCCGTCGAGATCGCCTGGGGGGTCTCGGGGTGCCGGAACCACTCCGTGAACGCGGCGATGCCGGCCTGGGCGACCAAGCCGATCCACGACCGGTTCTCGGGCGGCATCGCGCGGTACCACGGCAGCGTCTCGTCCATGCGGGCGATGGCGCCGGCGGCGAGCCGCCCGGAGGACTGTTCGAGGCGCTTCAGGGTCGCGGAGTGCGGATGAGCGGCGTTCACGGGTTCTGGCACGGGGACAAGACTGCCTTATCGGGACGCCCGCATGCGGGGTCGGGGCGGTTTGGCCTCCGGATCGCCCGTCGGTCCCCCGGATACGGTAGGGCCCGTGATACGCATCCAGCGCGCGGCGGAGCGGTACCCCGGCGGCGACCCGGCGGCCGGCGTCGAGACCCGGCACGCCCTGTCCTTCGGGCCGCACTACGACCCCGACAACCTCCGCTTCGGCGCCCTCCTCGCCTGCAACGAGGAGCGGCTCGCGCCCGGCGCGGGCTTCGACGAGCACCCGCACAGCGACACCGAGATCGTCACCTGGGTCGTCGAGGGCGCACTCACCCACCGCGACTCCGCCGGCCACGGGACGGTCGTCCGCCCCGGCGACCTCCAGCACCTGCGGTCCGCCGGCGGCGTCCGGCACGTCGAGCGCAACGACGCCGGCGTCCCCCTGGTCTTCGTCCAGATGTGGCTGGCCCCGTCGGCGCCCGGCGGGGAGCCCTCGTACGCGGTGGTGCGCGGGCTCGGGGAGGTGTACGACCTGCCGGCCGCGGACGCCCGGCTGCACGTCCGCCGTCTCGGACCGGGCGACGCGTCCGCCGTGCCGGACGCCGATCTCGTCTACGTCCACGTGGTCCGGGGCAGCGTCCGCCTCGGCGACGGCGACCTCGCCGAGGTCCTACGCCCCGGCGACGCGGCCCGCCTCACCGACGCCGGCGCCCTCGGCCTCGCGGCGGCGGCTCAGGACACGGCCGCGGCGACCGGCCCGGAGGACACGGTCGCCGCGGAGGTGCTGCTCTGGGAGATGAGGGACCGGCGCAGGACGCGGGGCTGAGGCGTCAGCGCAGGGCGCTCTTCTCCTGCCACTGCGCCCAGCTCAGGTTCCAGGCCCCGTAGCCGTTGCCCTCGGCGACGACGCCCTTGGTCTCGGCGCCCTTGATCTCGAAGGGGTCGCCGACGTTCACCGAGGCGTAGAAGGAGGCCGCGTTCTCGTCGCTCATGCCGATGCAGCCGGAGCTCTTGTTGGCCTTGCCGAAGTAGGGCCCGTTCCACGGGGCCGCGTGCGCGTACATGCCCGACCAGGTCAGCCGCATCGAGTAGTCGACCATCTTGTCGTAGGCGTCGCCGAGGCCCACCGTCTCCGAGTTCATGTTGATGGTCCCCTCCTTCGCCATCAGCACGGCCGTGCCCCGCCAGGACCGCTTGTCGCCGCCGGGCGTGCCGCCGGAGACCGGGATCGTCCGCACGGCGCGGCCGTCGCGGACCACGGTCAGCCGGTGGGCGTCCAGATCGACCTTCACGATCTGCGAGGAGCCGACGGTGAAGCCGGTGCGGTAGTCGCGGACGAACCAACCGCCACCCGAGTCCGTGCCGTTCAGGTCCGCCGCGAGGGAGACCTTCGTGCCCGGCTTCCAGTAGTCCTTCGGCCGCCAGTCGGCCCGGTCACGGCCCGAGTAGTCCTTCACCCAGCCCCAGGAACCCTCGGTCCCGTTCGACGTCGTGACCTTCAACTGCCGCTCCACGTCCGCCTTCCGCGTCACCGGCAGGTCGAAGACGATCGACAGCGGATGCCCGATGCCCACGGTCGTGTTCTTGCCGGGCGCCAGCGTCACCTTGTTGACCTTCTCCGGCTTCGGCGTGGTGAACGACGACCGGGTCGTCGACTCCTTGCCGTCGCCCGAACGGGAGGTCACCTCCACCGCGTACGAGGTCCCCGGCGCCGCCTTGCGGTCCGACACCCAGCTCGTGCCGCCCGCCCCCGTACGCCCCGTCAGCGTCCCGCCGTCCCCGTCGACGACCTTCACCGCGGCGATCGTCCCGCCCGTGGCGGTCACCTTCACCGGAGTGCCGGCCACCGGATCGGCCACCGTCACCTTCGCCGGTGCCGCCGCGGCGGGAGCCCCCGCCCCGGAACCGCCGCCGTCCGCCGCCTGCGCCGTACAGGCGGTCAGGGAGGCGACGAGCGCGGCGGCCGCGAGGACGGGACGGGAAGCGTGCGGACGGCGTGTGCGTATCGGCAGCACGGAAGACCTCCGTGGAGAGGGAAGAAAGGCGGGATGTCCGGACTCTAGAACGGCACGCCCGGCCGCGGGGCGCCCGCGGCCCCATGTGACAGGGGCTGGGTCACAACCGTCACCGTCCGGTCACATACGACGCGCACACCCGTCGAACGGGGCTGTGAACCTGCTGTGCGCCCCACGACCGAGGGGCGGAACAAGGAGGCTCCCGTTGTGTCAGCGCTGCTCGTGACGGCCGCACCCACCGACCGCCGCGCCCCCGCGGGCCCGGTCAGGCTCGGCCCCGTGACCCCCGAGGCGTACCGCGCGTTCCTCGCCTCCCGGCCCGCCACCGAGGACGGGCCCAGCTTCCTCCAACTCCCCTCCTGGGCCCAGGTGAAGGACGGCTGGTGCCACCAGCTCGTCGGCTGGGGACCCGAGTCCGGCGGACTCACCGGCGTCGCCCTCGTCCTGCTCCGGCCCTTCCCCGGCACCCGCAAGTACTTCGCCTACCTCCCCGAAGGGCCCGTCGCCGACTGGGCCGACCCCGACCTCGACGGCTGGCTCGGACCGCTCCTCGGCCACCTGCGCGCCTCCGGCGCCTTCGCCGTGCGCATCGGCCCCGGACCCGCCTACCGCCGCTGGAACGCCGCCACCGTCAAGGCCGCCACCGGCCCCGGCCGCCGCCTCGCCGACGTCCTCGCCGACCGGGTCGACCCGCTCGGCACCGCCGTCGCCGAACGCCTCCGCGCCCGCGGCTGGCGCAAGTGCGGCGGCGACTCCGAGGACGGCGCCGACGCCCAGCCCCGCCACGTCTTCCAGGTCCCGCTCGCCGGCCGCTCCGCCGACGACCTCTGGTCCGGCCTCAACCAGGAATGGCGCCGCAACGTCCGCAAGGCCCGCAAGTCCGGCGTCGAGATCACCCTCGGATCCGCCGCCGACCTCCCCGAGTTCTACCGGCTGCTCCGCATCACCGAGGAACGCGACGGCTTCCGCCTCGGCCGCTCCCTCGCCTACTACGAGCGCCAGTACGCCGTCCTCAACGCCGAACAGCCCGGCCGCATGAAGCTCTACCTCGCCCGCCACGAGGGCGAGATCCTCGCCGCCCACACCATGCTCACCGTCGGCGGCCGCGTCTGGTACCAGACCGGCGCCTCCGCCGACCACCGCCGCGAGGTCCGCCCCTCCAACGCCCTCCAGTGGCGCATGATGCTCGACGCCCACGCCGTCGGCGCCGCCGTCTACGACCTGCGCGGGGTACCCTCCACCCTCGATCCGGACGACCGCGCCCACGGGCTGCTGCGCTGGAAGCTCGGCACGGGCGGACAGGTCGTCGAGACGCTGGGGGAGTGGGAGATTCCGATGCAGGGCACGACCAACCAGGCGCTCCACCGCGCCTTCCAGGCCTACATGGCCCGTCGATGACGGCGACCCTCACCGCCGCACCGGCGGAGCGGAAGTCCTCCCCGCTGCGCAGCGGCGCCCTCATGGCCGCCGGCTCGCTCGTCTCCCGCGCCACCGGATTCGTCCGCGCCTCCGTCGTCGCCGCCGCCCTCGGCGCGGGGTACGTCGCCGACGGCTACGCGGTCGGCAACTCCGTCCCCACCATCGTCTACATGCTGCTCCTCGGCGGCGCGCTCAACGCCGTCTTCGTCCCCGAACTGGTCAAGGCCGCCAAGGAACACGAGGACGGCGGCGTCGCCTACACCGACCGCCTCCTCACCCTCTGCGCGCTCGCCCTCACCGCCCTGACCGTCGGCGCGGTGCTCGCCGCCCCCCTGATCGTCGACCTCTACACCGACTACACGGGCGCCCAGCGCGCGATGACCCTCGCCTTCACCCGCGCCTGCCTGCCGCAGATCCTCTTCCTCGGCCTCTTCACCCTGCTCGGCCAGGTCCTCAACGCCCGCGGCCGGTTCGGCGCCATGATGTGGACCCCCGTCCTCAACAACGTCGTGGTCGTCGCCGTCTTCGCCCTCTTCCTCGTCGTCAGCGACGGCGGCACCCTCACCCCCGGCGAGACCGCGCTCCTCGGCTGGGGGACCACCGCCGGCATCGCCCTGCAGGCCCTCGCCCTCGTCCCCTCGCTGCGCGCCGCCGGATTCCGCTGGCGCCCCCGCCTCGACTGGCGCGGCAGCGGCCTCTCCGCGCCCCTGCGCGCCGCCGGCTGGCTCGTGCTCCTCGTCCTCACCAACCAGGCCGCCTACTGGGTGACCACGCTGCTCGCCACCTCCACCGGACTCGGCACCGACGGCGGCGCGGGCCTCGCCGCGTACAACAACGCCTACCTGCTGTGGACCGTCCCGCACGGCATCATCACCGTCTCCCTCGTCACCGCGCTGCTGCCCCGGATGAGCGGCGCCGCCGCCGACGGCGACCTCGCGGGCGTCCGCCGCGACATCTCCTACGCCCTGCGGACCAGCGCGGCGGCCATCGTGCCCGCCGCCTGCGCCCTCCTCGCCCTCGCCGTCCCGCTGATGACCGTCGTCTTCCGGTACGGGGCGACCGGCGCCGACGACATCCGCGCCATGGCCTGGATCCTCATGGCCTTCGCCCCCGGCCTCGTCGCGCTCTCCGGCCAGTACGTCTGCACCCGCGCCTTCTACGCCCTGCGCGACACCCGCACCCCGTTCCTCCTCAACCTCGTCATCGTCGCCCTCAACGCCGGGCTCTCCCTCACCGCCTACCGCCTCCTCCCGCCCGAGTGGGCCGTCGCCGGCATGGCCGCCGCGTACTCCCTCGCCCTCTGGGCCGGCTGGGCCGTCACGGCCTGGGTCCTGCGGCGGCGGCTCCGCGACACCCCCTCCGGAGGCTCCGCCTCCGCGCTGGCCCGGCTGCTCGTCGCCGCCGTGCCGGCCACCGGGTACGCGCTCTTCGTCGTCGGCCTCGCCGACGTCGCCGGTCCCGTCGTCTCCGGCCTCGCGGGTGCGGGCACGCTCCTCGCCACCTTCGCCCTCCTCGCCCGCCCCCTGCGCCTCACCGAACTCCACACCCTCCTCACCACCACGACCGCCCGCCTCCGCCGCCCCTGACGGCTCGGCCCCCTCCGTGTGGGCCCCCAGCCCCCCGACCCCCCGACCACTCGAACAAGCTTGGGATACTTCACGGATGCCCCGCGTGCTGCTGATAGAAGACGACCCCTCCGTCCGCGAGGGCGTCGAGCTCGGCCTGCGCCGCCGAGGCCACGAGGTCCGTACCGCGCCGACCGGCGAGGCGGGTCTCGCGGCGCTGGGGGAGTTCCGGCCGGACCTGCTGCTGCTGGACCTGATGCTGCCGGGGATGAACGGGGTACAGGTCTGCCGCCGCGTCAGGGAGAGCAGCCAGCTGCCGATCATCATGCTGACCGCGCGCGGCGACGACTTCGACGTGGTCGTCGGGCTGGAGGCGGGCGCGGACGACTACATCGTGAAGCCCGCCCGGACGGAGGTCATCGAGGCGAGGATCCGGGCGGTGCTGCGCCGGATCGAGGAGCCGGGGACGGGGCGGCCGGCCGTGGAGTTCCACGGGGAGCTGGCGATCGACCGGTCCGGCCTCACGGTGGCGAAGGCGGGCGAGCGGATCGCCCTGGCGCCGTCCGAGATGAAGCTGCTGCTGCATCTGACGGCCGCGCCGGAGCAGGTGTTCAGCCGGCAGCAGCTGCTGGAGCACGTGTGGGAGCACAGCTACCACGGGGACGCCCGGCTGGTCGACGCGTGCGTCCGCCGGCTGCGGAACAAGATCGAGGACACCCCGGGCGAGCCCCGCTACATCCAGACGCTGCGCGGGTTCGGCTACCGCTTCGGCCCGCTGTGAAGGTCTGTGTGGGCCCGGAGCCCGACGCGCCGGACGCCCGGTGGGCTCCGGGCGGGGAGACCGGAGCGACGGAGAGGCCCGCGGGCCGCCGCCGCAAGGCCCGCGCGCCCCGGCTGCGCCCGCACCCCTTCGGCCTGCGGACCCGGCTGGTCCTGGCGTTCCTGCTGGTCGCCGCCGTCGGCTGCGGGACGACGGCCGCGCTGACGTACCGGGCGGCCCGGAACGCGATCCTGGAGCAGACGCAGGACACAGCCGTCTCCGCGTTCCGCGAGCAGGTCGACGCGCTGAACATCACCCTGCCCGTCGAGGGCTCCGCGCTGCGGGACTCGCTCCTGCACATCGCCCGGCAGGGCAAGCCGCGCCCGTGGCGGGTGTACGCCGAGTACGGCTCGATCCGGGTCTCGTCCGCCGACCGGCCCACCTCCTCCGTGATCACCCCGGAGCTGAGGGCGCGGGCGACGGCCCGGGTGGAGACGCCGCACGGCAGCTTCCAGCGGGTGGTGAAGGGCGGCACGCCGTATCTGACGATCGCCGTCCCGGCGGTCTTCCGGACGCACGCGACGGCGGGAACCGCCCAGCCGACCGGCCTCGTCTTCTACGCGGTGATGGAGCTGGACGAGGAGGAGGCCAACATCGAGGCCATGGTCGCGGCCGCCCGCGACGGCGCCCTCCCGGCGCTCGCCGTGGCCCTCGTCCCGGCACTGATCGCGGCGCGCGGCGTGCTGCGCCCGGTGCGGGAGCTGCGGCACGCGGCGCACAGCATGGGGCGCGGCCGGCTGGACACCCGTATCCACGCCAAGGGCAGCGACGAACTCTCGGACCTGGCGCGCACGTTCAACGAGTCCGCCGCGGCGCTGGAGCGTTCCGTCACCGAGCTGAGGGAGGCCGAGGCGCGGGCCCGCCGCTTCGCCTCGGACGTCTCGCACGAACTGCGGACCCCGCTCGCCGGGATGCTCGCGGTCACCGAGGTCCTCGACGAGGACGCCGACTCCCTGGACAGCGACACGGCCCGGGCGGTCCGTCTGATCAGCGCCGAGACCGGCAAGCTGGCGGTGCTGGTCGAGGACCTGATGGAGATCTCCCGCTTCGACGCGCGGGCCGCCGAGCTCCACACGGACGAGGTCGACGCCGCCGACTGCGTGCGCAAGACCCTCCAGAACCGGCACTGGACCGATCCGGCGCAGGTCGTCCCGCACCTGGAGGAGGGGATCAGGGCCCGGCTGGACCCGCGCCGCTTCGACGTGGTCGTCGCCAACCTCGTCGGCAACGCGCTGCGGCACGGGGCCGCGCCGGTCACGGTCAGGCTGTACGCCGAGGGGGACGTGCTCGTGACGGAGGTCGCCGACCGGGGGCCGGGCATCCGCCCGGACGTCCTGCCGCACGTCTTCGACCGCTTCTACAAGGCCGACGAGGCCCGTACCCGCTCGGCCGGCAGCGGTCTCGGCCTCGCGATCACCCTGGAGAACGTGCGTCTGCACGGGGGCACCGTCGAGGCCGCCGCCCACCCCGGGGGAGGCGCGGTCTTCACCGTGCGGATGCCGCGGTGAACCGCCGGACGACGGCCGCCGCGGCGGTGCTCGGGCTGCTGGCGCTCACGGCCTGCGGCATCCAGAAGAGCGATGTCGTCGAGGCCGGCGGGGCGGCCACCGTCGCGGTCGCCCCCGCTCCCGGCCTGGGCCGGGTGGTGCTCTACTTCCTGGGGCCGGACGGCCGGATCCTGCCCTCGGTCCGCGACCTGAGCAGCCCGTTCTCCCCCGGCTGGTCGCCGCCGGACCAGAGCGGCGGCGCCACGGGCACGGAGACCGGACGGCGCGAGCCGATCGTGACCGACAAGGTGCTCGCCATGCTCCTGAACGGTCCCAGCGGTGCCGAGACGGCGGCGGGGCTGACCACGGGGCTGCCCCGCTTCGGGGCCGGCCTGCACAGCGAGGTGGACAAGGCCGCCGGGGTCACCGACGGGCGCCGTCTCCTGCGGCTGACCTCGCCGTTCGCCGTCGGGGAGCTGTCGGACGAGGCCGTGCAGCAGCTGGTGTGCACGAGCGTGTTCGCCGAGGACCCGGCCGGCATGCTGGAGGTGGCCCTGACCGGCCCGGACGGCACCCTGCCCGCCGCCCGCTGCGAGGTCTGACCGGAGCCGTCCGGTACGGAGCCGTCCGGCGTCCGTCAGCCCGCGCGCAGCTCCGCCAGGACGGCGTCCGTGAAAGGCGGCCACGCCTCGACGGCCCAGGGCCCGAAGGGCCGGTCGGTGAGGGCGACGCACGCGGCGCGCGCGTCGGGGTCGATCCAGAGGAAGGTGCCGGACTGCCCGAAGTGGCCGAAGGTGCGCGGCGAGGACGTGGCGCCCGTCCAGTGCGGCGTCTTGGAGTCGCGGATCTCGAAGCCGAGGCCCCAGTCGTTGGGCCGCTGGTGGCCGTAGCCGGGGAGGATGCCGGTGAGACCGGGGTACGTGACGGTCATGGCGTCCAGGACGGTCCGCGCGTCGAGCAGCCGCGGCGCCTGCACCTCGGCGGCGAAGCGCACCAGGTCGTCGACGGTCGACACGCCGTCCTTGGCGGGCGAGCCCTCCAGGGTCGTCGACGTCATGCCGAGGGGCTCCAGGACGGCCTGGTGCAGGTAGTCGGAGAAGGGGATGTCGGTGGCCTTGGCGACGTGGTCGCCGAGGGCCTCGAAGCCGGTGTTGGAGTAGATGCGCCTCGCTCCGGGCGCCGCCATGACGCGGTTCTCGTCGAAGGCGAGCCCGGAGGTGTGGGCGAGCAGGTGGCGCACGGTCGCGCCCTCGGGGCCGGCCGGCTCGTCGAGGTCGATCGCCCCCTCCTCGTACGCGACGAGGACCGCGTACGCCGCGAGCGGCTTGGTGACGGAGGCGAGCGGGAAGCGCCGCCCGGTGGGGCCGTGCGTCCCGGCCAGGGTGCCGTCCGCGCGGACGACGGCGGCCGCCGCGGTGGGGACGGGCCAGTTCTCGATCGACGCCAGGCTCGGCACGCTGCTCTGCATGGGGCCGAGCCTACTTGCTTCGAGTGCACTCCAACGTTTTAGCGTGGGGGCATGAGCGCGATCGCGAGCACGGCCACGCGTCCCGACGGCACCCGGGCGCACTACACCATCAGCGAGGTCGCCGCCCTGACCGGGCTGTCGGCGCACACCCTGCGCTGGTACGAGCGGATCGGTCTGATGCCGCACGTCGACCGTTCGCACACGGGCCAGCGGCGCTTCACCGAGCGCGACCTCGGATGGCTGGCCTTCGTCGGCAAGCTGCGGCTGACCGGCATGCCGGTCGCCGACATGGTCCGGTACGCCGAACTCGTCCGCGAGGGCGACCACACCCGGGACGCGCGGCGCGAGCTGCTGGAGACCACCCGGCGCGACGTCCTCGCCCGGATCACCGAGCTCCAGGACACGCTCGCCGTGCTCGACGTCAAGATCGGCCACTACGGCAGTACTGCATGCGGAGGCACCACGTCATGACCAGCGTGAACAGGATCGACACCGTACGTCTCGGCCAGGACGGGCCCGAGATCGGCGTCCAGGGCTTCGGAGCCATGGGCATCAGCGAGTTCTACGGCGACACCGACGAGGCCGCGGCCCGCGACACGCTCGAAGCGGCGCTGGAGGCCGGCGTCACCCTGATCGACACCGCCGACATCTACGGCAGCGGCGCCAACGAGGAGTTCCTCGCGCCCTTCCTCGCCGCCCACCGCGACGAGGTCACCCTCGCCACGAAGTTCGCCATAGAGCGGCGCGCCGACGACCCGGCCTACCGGGCCGTCCGCAACGACCCCGCCTACATCCGCAAGGCCGCCGAGGACAGCCTCCGCCGGCTCGGGATCGAGACCATCGACCTCTACTACATGCACCGCCGTGACCCGGAGATCCCCCTCGCCGAGTCCGTCGGCGCGATGGCCGAACTCGTCCGGGAGGGCAAGGTCCGCCGGCTCGGCCTGAGCGAGGTCACCGGACCCGAGCTGCGCGAGGCCCACGCGGTGCACCCGATCGCCGCCCTCCAGTCGGAGTGGTCGCTCTTCTCCCGGGACGTGGAGCGCAGCGCCGTCGGCGCCGCCGCCGAGCTGGGCGTGACCTTCGTGCCGTACTCGCCGCTCGGCCGCGGGTTCCTCACCGGCGCCTTCGCGGACGCCGCCAAGGAGCTGTCGGGCGGCGACTTCCGCCGCCACCAGCCCCGGTTCACCGGCGAGAACGCCGAGCGGAACGCCGCGCTCCTCGACCCGGTCCGCAAGATCGCCGCCGCGCACGGGGCGACGCCCGCGCAGATCGCGCTCGCCTGGGTCCAGCAGCGGGCCGCCGTCCACGGCCTCACCGTCGTCCCCATCCCCGGCACCCGCAAGCGCTCCCGGCTCCTGGAGAACGCCGCGGCCACCCGCATCACCCTCACCGACGCCGAACTGGCCGAACTGGAGCCGATCGCCGGCCTGGTCGCGGGCGACCGCTACCCGGACATGCGCTCCACCTCGGTCGAGCGGGAGGTCTGAGCCGCCCCGGCGGCCCCGCCGGACCCCGGGCGGGCGGCGGCTCCGGGCCGCCGCCCGCTCACGCCAGCCCCAGGGCGAAGACCGCGAAGCCCGCCGCGAGCAGCCCCGCCGCGGTGCGGCGGGCCGGGCCGGTCCTCGCCCACGGGGACTCGAAGCCCCGCGCGAACCGGCCGATCAGGACGAGGAGGCCGGCGAAGACCGGCATCCACGCCAGCCGGGCGAGGATCCAGCCGGCCGAGTCCGGCGCGCCGACGAGGCCCGGGACCTGGCCGAGGTACGAGGCGGGGACCGCGGCCGTGAGCATCGCCGTCTGGTGCCAGCACAGGATCGTCATCGCCGACAGGTTGACGATCACGACGGGCGCCCAGAGCGCGGGGCGCCGCAGGAGCCGGCCGAGCCGGTCGCGGAGCAGGACCGCCGCGCCGCTCTGTACGGCGGCGAGGGCCAGGACCAGCAGCGACGGCGGGTGCGAGTTGGTGCGGGCCTCGCCCGGCACGCCGACCATCGACGACGGGTAGCCGAAGAGGAGCAGCAGGGCGGCGAAGAGCGCGGCCCCGCCGAGCAGCAGCCACCGGGCGTGGCGCCGGGTGACCCGGCCCTCGCCCCACGCCACGCCGAGCTGGTAGGCGAAGAGCCAGCCGGGCAGGATGTTCAGCAGGCTCAGCCAGGACGGCACGGCCTCGGCGTACGGCCCGTAGCGCAGGAAGTCCACGACGGCGACCGTGCCGAGCAGCGGTGCCGCGGCCCACACCCCGAGGCGCCGGGCGGCCCGGACGCAGTACGGGGTGAGGGCGGTGACCACCGTGTACACCCCGACGAACCACAGGGGCTGGACCACCAGCGTCGAGGCCGTCCGCAGGGTGTCCACGGGCACCCCGGCGCCGAAGTGCAGCAACGGCAGCAGCGCCGCCCACACGGCGGTGACGCCGAGCACCGGGCGGCCGAGCCGGGCGAGCCGCCCCTTGAGCCACGCGCCCGTGGAGCCCTCGTGGCGCCGGTAGGACAGGACCGAGGCGTACCCGCCGACGAGGAAGAAGATCCCCAGCATCTGGAGGACCCAGCTGACCGGGGCGAGGCCGGCGAAGGCGCCGAGCGGGCTCGCGTTGTGGAGGGCCCCGTCGGCGGAGAGGGTGAAGCCGCCGAGCAGCCAGTGCCCGGTCGGCACGGCGAGCAGCGCGAGGGCGCGGAGCCCGTCGATCGCCCGGTCGCGGTGGGCGGGGGTGCCGGACTCGATCGTCGCGGCGGCCTTGCGGGCCTGGGTGGCGAGGCCGCTCATCGGACGTCCCCCTCGGCGATCGCGGCGAAGGCGCGCAGGGAGCCGGTGCCGGGCGCGAAGTAGCCGCCGTGGCCGACGGCGTCGTCGGCCGGGATCCGGCGGGCCCCGAAGGCCGGGTCGGTCGGGTCGGTGCCGTGCCCGAGCCCGGCGACCTCGACGTGGGGGACCCGGTCGATCCAGTCGGTGGGGTCCTTCGCCGCCCAGACGCGGGCGGAGGTGCCGAGCCCGGCGACGTTCCCGGCGCGCATCCCGGGGGAGCCGAACACCACGAGGTCCCGGGCCTTCAGGCCGTGCGCCGCGAGACCGCAGACCACGGAGCCGTAGCTGTGGCAGAACACCGAGGGCTCCGCGGCGCCGACCGCCGCCAGACCGTCCACGAACCGGGTCAGCCGCTCCGCGCCCGCCTCGGCGAGCCGGCCCGTGGCCGCGTCGAGGCCGACGCCCACCGGGGTGGTGTACCCGACCCAGGCGACGACCGCGGTACGGCCGCCGGTCTCCCGGCGCAGCGCGGTCGCCATGTCGGCGAGCGGCCGCAGGTGGCCGGCGTCCACGTCGGACCCGGGCACGAGGACCGCCACGTGCGCGGCCGCCGCCAGGTCCCCGTACACCAGGGCCACCTGGCCCCGGCCGCGCGGATCGCGGGCGAGCACCCGCGCCCCGTCCCCCTCCCCTCGGCCGTGCGGCCCGTTGGCCGCGTACCGCAGCTCCAGCGGAGCCCCGTCCAGGTTCCCGACGACCGTCGGATGGGCGCGGGCCAGCTCCCGCTGTCGTACGGGGCTCAGGCCCGCGAAGTACCGCGCCACCTCGGCCGGGCTCATCCGCTCCGGGTCCGGCAGCCCCGCGGCCCGCCACGCCCCCGTCCCGGCCGGCGCCCCCGTCACCGCCTCCTGGGTGTCGCCGGACGCCCAGCCGGCCGTCCCCACGATCGCGGTGGCCACCAGGGCCACGGTCGTCAGGGTCCTCGCAAAGCGGCCCATGGGTCGCCCTCCCTCTCCGGTTCTCGCTCGTTCGTCGGCGAGAGGAAGGTAGGAAGACGACGGGTGACGGCACGTCACACCGGGGGGCCAACTCCCGGCTGATACCGGGGTAGGGGGTGGACGAGGGACCCGCCCCCGCGGCGGGGTGGGGGTGTCCCCCCCCCCGGGTCCCCCCGGGGTCACCCCGGAGCGGCGCCCGCCGCCCCGGCTCAGCGGCCGGCGTCCCCCGGCGTGACCAGGCCCGACTCGTAGGCGAAGACCACGGCCTGCGCCCGGTCGCGCAGGTCCAGCTTGGCGAGGACCCGCCCGATGTGTGTCTTCACCGTCTGCTCGGCGAGGACCAGGTGGTCGGCGATCTCCTGGTTGGACAGGCCCCGGGCGATCAGCTCCAGGACCTCCGTCTCGCGCGGGGTGAGCCCGTTCAGCCGCAGCGCGGTGGTGTCCCGGCGCGGGGCGGGCCGGGACGCGGCGAAGTCGGCGATGAGGCGCCGGGTCACGGACGGCGCGAGGAGCGCCTCGCCGGCCGCCACCACCCGGACCGCCGCGATGAGGTCCGCGGGCGGCGCGTCCTTCAGGAGGAAGCCCGACGCGCCGGCGCGCAGCGCCTCGTACACGTAGTCGTCCACGTCGAAGGTCGTCAGCATCAGCACCCTGGGCCGGTGCACGACCCCGGCCGGCGGGTGCAGGATCTCCCGGGCCGCCGCGAGCCCGTCCATCTCCGGCATCCGCACGTCCATCAGGACCACGTCCGGGTGGGCCGAGCGCGCCACCTCCACGCCCCGGAGCCCGTCGGGGGCCTCGCCGACGACGTCGATGTCGGGCTGGGCGGCGAGCAGCGCGGCGAAACCCGCCCGCACCATGGCCTGGTCGTCGACGATGATCACGCGGATGGTCACTCGGGGTCCTCGCTGGTCGTGGCGGGCACCGGCCCGCCGGGGTCCGTGCCCGCGGCGGCGGACGGGGCCGGGTCCGGGGCCAGGGGCAGCCGTGCGGCCACCCGGAAGCCGCCGTCCGGCAGCGGCCCGGTGTCGAGCGTGCCGCCGGTCAACCGTACGCGCTCCCGCATGCCGACGAGCCCGTGCCCGGTGCCGGCCGCGCCGGGCTCCACCGCGGAACGCGCCTGAGCGGCGGGCCCGTTGACGACGAGGACCGTCAGCCGGCCGTCGTCCGCGCGGACCGACACCCGGGTCGGCGCCCCCGGCGCGTGCCGGACCACGTTCGCGAGCGCCTCCTGCACGATCCGGTACGCCGACAGTCCGACCGCCTGCGGCACCTCCCCGAGGTCGGCGGCGAGCCGCAGCTCGGCCGGCACCCCGGCCCGCACCGTCGCCTCGACCAGCTGCTGGAGCCGGTCGAGCCCCGGCTGCGGAGCCCGTTCGCCCTCGCCGCCGTCGCTGCGCAGCACCGCCAGCAGCCGCCGCATCTCGGACAGCGACTCGCGCGCGCTCGCCGCGATCGAGGTGAACTCCTCGCGGGCCGCGTCCGGGAGCCCCGGCACCCGGTACGGGGCCGACTCGGCCTGCACGGTGATCACCGACATGTGGTGGGCCACCACGTCGTGCAGTTCGCGCGCGATCCTGGCCCGCTCCTCCAGGAGCGTGCGGCGGGCCCGTTCGGCCTCGCTGATCGTCTCCTGCTCCGCGAGCCGCCGCTGGACGTCGCCCCGGGCACGGACCGCCGAGGCGAGCAGCAGCAGGACCCCGCTCAGCACCAGCAGCAGGGTGTGGACGCTCGTGTACCCCGCGGGCCGGAACGCCTCCAGGACGTACCCGGCGACCCCGGTGGCCAGCCACACGCCGAACAGCGCCCGGCGGGACTCGCGCAGACCGAGCGCGACCATCAGCGCGCAGTAGCCGATCAGGAGCGGCGGGGGCCAGGGCCAGTACTCCGCGCGCGTGCCGTCCGCGCCGAGCAGCACCAGCGCGCCCAGCACGTCGGCGGTGAAGACGATCCACCACGCCTGGAGCGGCCGGGCCACCGTGAGCAGCAGCGGCAGCGTCTGCGCGGTGCCGACGGCCCCGGCCAGGGCGCCGTTGACGCCGTAGTCCCCGATGAGCAGGACGACCGTGGAGGGCAGCAGCGCCCCGACGAAGGCCAGGGCGACCGCGTACGGCAGCAGCCGCACCCACCGCGAGGACGCGTCGGCGAGGAGCGGGGCCCCGGGCGCGGACGGGGTGGTCAGCGCCGCCCCGAGCCCCTGGAACACCTCGCTCGTCCGGGCGGCGAGCCGCCGGACGGCCGGTCCGCGGGCGCCGGGCCGCTCGGGGGAGCGGGGGAGGGGAGGGGGCGGCTCGGGCCGCTGTTCGGTAGCCATGACCCGCCCAGGGTAGGCAGCGACCCCGGTCCCCGACGTCATACCGGGGACCGGGGTGCGGCCTGATACCGGGGTATGACGCCGGGGCCGGGAGGGCTCAGAGCTCCGCGAGGAGCTCCGCCTTCTTCGCCGAGAACTCCGCGTCCGTCACGAGCCCCGCCTGGTGCAGCTCGCCCAGGTGCCGGATCCGCTCGGCGACCGCGCCGGGGTCGCGGTTCGTCAGGTCCCGCAGTCCGGCCGGCGCCGCGGCCGGGACCGGCACGCGCTCGGAACCGCGGTCCCGGATCGCGGCGAGGACCGCCGCCGCGAACGGCAGGGACACGTGCACCGGGCCGTAGCCCAGTGCGAGGACGACGGACGCCGGGTCCTGGTCGGGCTGCGCGGAGCGCGGGCCGCCGTCGCGGGGCACCAGCCGCAGGTACCCGTCGAGGCCCTCCGGCGAGCGCCACTCGACGCCGCAGAGGTCCCGGACGGAGAACGTCTGGTCGCCCGCCTTCCACTTCTCGGTGGAGGCGCCCGTCCAGGACCAGCGGAACGACACCTCCGACGTCCCGTCGAAGCTCGCCTTCCCGTCGTACGTCTTGAAGGACTGCGGCCCCTGCGGCGGCGCCACCAGGAAGCGGTCGACGGGCGCCGGAGCCGTCAGGAGCCGGTCCGCGGACGCCGGGGCCCCCGCGGCCCCGGCGTCCGTCCCGTCGCTCCGGCTCCCGCCCTCCGGACGGACCGCGCCGTCCGGCACCCGGACGCCCTCCGCCCCGTCCGACGGCAGGCGGGCCCGCAGTTCGTCCCGGTACAGCCCGGCGAGCGCCTCGCGGTCCGCCGGCAGCACCAGCCGGTACGGATCGCTCGCTTCCTTGAGCTGCCCGGCGGCCGCCTCCATCAGCGGATCGGCGCCCGGCCGCGGCACGGCGTGCAGCACGACGGTGCCCCGCTTGCCGGGCGTGAGCGTCACGGACGCCAACGCCTCGTGCGGTACTCGTCTTTCGCGCAGCGCCTGGAAGAGCCTCGGCGTGCGGATCCCCCGTTCGAAACGGATGAGGAGGGCGTCGCTCTCGAGCTCCCAGGTGGCATGAATTCCGGCCAGCACATCACCCATACGCCTCATCGTATGCGGCGCGTGCCGCTGCGTCGCCCCTGCGAAAGGTCCGGAAATCGAGGGATCTACGCGCGTCAGGAGGCTTCCGCGCCGGATATTCCGTCGTGACAGGCGCTGTCGGCACGGGCGCAGACCAGCCTCGGGAAGGCCCCGACCCCTATCGCCGCGAAGTTCCCGAGGCTCTCCGTGCCCGGCTCGAAATAGCCGCTGTGCCCGAGCGCCCCGTCCGCGGAGAGCAGTCGCGCGCCGAACTCCGGCGCCACCGGGTCGGCGCCGTGCCCGACCCCGCCCACCTCCAGGTGCGGCACGTCCGCGATCCAGTCGTCGGTGTCCCGCATCGCCCACACGCGCGCGTGGGTGGAGAGTTCGGTCGCGTGGTCCACCCGCATGCCGGGGCTCCCCGCCACCGCCAGGTCCGTCACCCGGGCGGGCAGCCGCGGCGCCGCGACCCCGCACAGCACGGAGCCGTAGCTGTGGCAGAACAGCGCCACGCGCGCGTCGCCCGGCAGCGCCGCGGTCAGCTCCAGGAGCCGGACCGCGCCCTGCTCCGCCAGCCTGCCGATCGCCGCGTCCACGCCGACCCCGACGGGCGCGGTGTAGTCGGCCCAGGCGATGACCGCGACCCGCGTGCGGGGCGAGGCCCGGCGCTCGGCGGCGAACAGGGCCTCGGCCATGCCGGCGGGAGCCCCGTACCGGCCGTGGGTCTTCTGGAAGGTGAGGAGGTTGGTGTCGACGCCGGGCACGATCACCGAGACGTTCCCGGCCCGCTCCAGGTCCCCGAGGACCTCGGCCGTCCGTCCCGTGCCCGTCGGGTCGAAGGCCAGGATCTGGCGGCCCGGCCGCATCAGCGAGGCGAAGCGGTCGAGGCGGCGGCGCGCCTCGTGCCGGCCCTCGGCGGACAGCCGGGCGTCGCCGACCCGGCCCCGCTCGGCGGCGAGCGCCCGGCCGAGGGTGATCCGGTTGGCGCGGTAGCGCAGACCGACCGGGGCGCCGTTGAGGTTGCCGACGACCAGCGGGTGCCGCTCCGCGAGCCGGGTCCCGCGCGCGGTGCCGAGCCCGGCGAAGAACGCGGCGACCGTGCGGGCCGGCGCGGTCGCGGGGTCGGGCAGCGGACGGTGGTCGATCCGGTCGCGCGCCCAGGCGGCGAGCGCCGCCCCGCGGGACGGCCCCGGGACGGGCCGGTGCCGGATCGTGGTCCACCCCGTGGTCGCGAGCAGCACGAACACCACCGCGAGCGCGAGCAGGGCGCGCGTGACGGTGAGGGTGGGGGAGGCGTCGGAGGTCACGGGGCGCCACCCTACGGGGCGCGGGTCAGCGGGCGGAGCCGAGCCCCTCGTCGTCCCGGTCCCGCCAGCGCGGGGCGAGCGCGGGGCCGAGGTGGTCGAGGTACTCCTCGGTGAGGGCGCGGATGGTGTCCAGGCTCTGGTCCGACCCCCGGCCCCAGATCTGCCCGGTGACCCGCATCACGCCGCTGAACGCCGCCACCGCGATCCGGGGGCGCGGGTCCTCGTCGACGTCGACGCCCTCGCGGGCCGCGATGATGCCGGCGAGGGCCTCCTCCACCTCCGTGGAGCGGCGCAGATGGACGGCGAGCAGCGCGGGCGTGGACTCGATCAGGCGGAAGGTCCGCAGGTACAGCTCGACCGGGACGACCTCGGTGATCGCGTCGCCGATGGTGTCCCAGGCGGCGAGGACGGCGTTGCGGAGCGCGTCGAGCGGGCCCTCCTGCGGCGGCCGCTCCCCGAGGGTGCGGACGAAGCGCTCCTCCACCATCTGCTGGAGGGCGAAGGCGACCTCCTCCTTGGAGGAGAAGTAGCGGAAGAAGGTGCGCTGGGAGACCTCGACGGCCTCGACGATCTCGTCGACGGTGGTGGCCTCGTACCCCTGGGTGGTGAACAGCTCCAGGGCCACCCGGGTCAGCGCGTCGCGCGTGCGCTGCTTCTTCCGCTCGCGCAGGCCGGGCACGGTCACGTCAGGTCCTCGTTTCCGCCGAACAGTCCGGCTCAGGGTACCTGTGAGCTACGTGACAGTTACCGACGCGTGAACCGCTTTGTCAATTGTCAGCGACTGTCACTAACCTCCTCCGTATGACTAGTCAGACCACCGTGGAAAAGACCCCGCAGGGTCGGGGGGACGTCCGGGAACCCGACCAGGGCCCGGCGAAGGGACTGCGCGGCCACCCGTGGCTGACCCTGTTCGGCGTCGCCGTGGGCGTCATGATGGTGGCCCTCGACGGCACCATCGTCGCCATCGCCAACCCCGCCATCAAGACCGACCTCGGCGCCTCGCTCGCCCAGGTCCAGTGGATCACCAACGGCTACCTGCTCGCGCTCGCCGTCGCCCTGATCACCGCCGGCAAGCTCGGCGACCGCTTCGGCCACCGCCAGACCTTCCTCATCGGCATCGCCGGCTTCGCCGCCGCCTCCGGCGCGATCGGCCTGTCCGACTCCATCGGCGCCGTCATCGCCTTCCGCGTCCTCCAGGGCCTCTTCGGCGCCCTGCTGATGCCGGCCGCCCTCGGCCTGCTCCGCGCCACCTTCCCGGCCGAGAAGCTGAACATGGCCATCGGCATCTGGGGCATGGTCATCGGCGCCTCCACGGCCGGCGGCCCGATCGTCGGCGGCCTGCTCGTCGAGCACGTCAGCTGGCAGTCCGTCTTCTTCGTCAACGTGCCGGTGGGCGTCGTCGCCCTCGTCCTCGGCCTGCTCATCCTGAAGGACCACCGCGCCGAGAACGCGCCGCGCTCCTTCGACGTCCTCGGCATCCTGCTGCTCTCCGGCGCCATGGCCTCCCTCGTCTGGAGCCTCATCAAGGCCGGCGAGTCCTGGGGCTGGACCAGCGGGAAGACCTGGGGCTGCCTGATCGGCGCGCTGCTGCTGTTCGCGGTCTTCGCCTTCTGGGAGACCAAGGTCAAGGAGCCGCTCGTCCCGCTCGGCATGTTCCGCTCCGTGCCGCTCTCGGCCGGCGTGGTCCTGATGGTCCTGATGGCCTTCGCCTTCATGGGCGGCCTGTTCTTCGTGACGTTCTACCTCCAGGGCGTCAAGGGACTCAGCCCCGTCGACAGCGGTCTGCACCTGCTGCCGCTGACCGCGATGATGATCGTCTCCTCGCCGCTGGCCGGCGCGCTCATCACCAAGTTCGGCCCCCGCGTCCCGCTGGTCGGCGGCATGGTCTGCACGGCGATCGCGATGTTCGGCATGATCACGCTCTCGGCCGGCACCGGCACCTTCGTCATGTCCCTCTGGTTCGCCCTCCTCGGCCTGGGCCTCGCGCCCGTCATGGTCGGCGCCACCGAGGTCATCGTCGGCAACGCGCCGCTGGAGCTCTCCGGCGTCGCGGGCGGTCTGCAGCAGGCCGCGATGCAGGTCGGCGGCGCGCTCGGCACGGCCGTGCTCGGCGCCGTCATGTCCTCCAAGGTCTCCGGCGTGTTCGCGGAGAACTGGAAGGAGGCCGGCATCCCGGTCCCGGCCGACCCGCGGCTGGAGCAGGCGGCCGAGTTCGGCATGGCCCCGCCGGAGATGGCGAAGGCGCCGGGGATGACCCCCGACCTCTTCGACAAGATCTCCGGGGTCATCCACGACACCTTCCTCGACGGCATGGGCCTGGCCTTCACCGTCGCAGGCGTCGTCGCCGTCGTCGCGGCCCTCGTCGCCACGCTCACCAAGCGCGGCGAGAACGCGGACGCGGGCGGCGGCATGGGCGGTCACATCTGACGCCCGTCAGGGTTCCCGTAGGGGGCCGTCACCCGTTCGCGTGAACGGGCGGCGGCCCCCTTCCGCTGCCGGGGGAGCTCCGTCATGATCGTGATTACAGAGAGTGACGAAACGGGGTTCATCAGCATGTATACGAAGACCTTCCTCACCGCGGCGGCCGTCCTGACCACGGTCCTGGCCACCACCTCCCTGACCGCGTCCGGCGCCGGGCCGGCCCACGCGGCCCCACCGGGCCAGGGGCGCGCCGCCCCGGCGGCCCCGGCGCCCGCGACGGCGGGCACCGTGCTCGGGCCCTGCGGACCGGG
This sequence comes from Streptomyces sp. NPDC104202, assembly GCF_055584185.1. Taxonomy (NCBI): domain Bacteria; kingdom Bacillati; phylum Actinomycetota; class Actinomycetes; order Kitasatosporales; family Streptomycetaceae; genus Streptomyces; species Streptomyces sp. NPDC104202. The sequence continues at coordinate 57,028 of NZ_JBVJMN010000034.1, forward strand.
CCGCCTCTGCCTCTGGTCCAAGCCCGACTTCAGGGGCCGGGCCCAGACGCACGAGCTGGCCACCACCGACCTCGACAGCTGCGTCGCCCTGCCGGCCGGCACCTCGGCCCAGTCGCTGGCCAACCGCACCGGACGGCCCGTCACCACCTACCAGTCCGCCGAGTGCGCCGAGGCGGGGGAGTTCGAGACCTATCCCGGCCGCGGGACCTGGGTGCCGCAGACGCCGTACGAGGTCAGGGCGTTCAAGATCTGGGAGCGATAGGCGCGGCGAGGTCCTGCGCCCCCTCCGGTGGGGGGGGGGGGACGGGGGGGGGGGGGGGGGCCACCTCCGCGCGCAGCTCGCGGACCTCCAGGGTCAGCGCCTCCAGGAGCTCCGTCTGCCGGCGCTCCACTGCGTCGTCCCGGTCGAAGCGGGCGATGAACCAGGCCGCGATGTTCGCCGTGACGACACCGAGCAGGGCGATGCCCGAGAGCATCAGCCCCACCGCGAGGATCCGGCCGAGGCCGGTCGTCGGCGCGTGGTCGCCGTAGCCGACCGTCGTCATCGTGGTGAACGACCACCACACCGCGTCCCCGAGCGTCTTGATGTTGCCGTTCGGGGCGTCCCGCTCGACGTGCAGCACGGCCAGCGAGCCGAACATCATCAGCCCGACCACCGCGCCCGCCACATAGGTGGTGAGCGTTATCTGCGGGGCCATCCGGGCCCGCCGGCCCACGAGGAGGAGGGTGGAGACCACCCGCAGCAGCCGCAGCGGCTGCACCATCGGCAGCAGCACCGCCAGCAGGTCCACGGGATGGGAGCGGACGAACGCCCAGCGGGCCGGGGCGAGCCCGAGCCGCACCAGGTAGTCCAGGGCGAAGGCGCCCCACACCGTCCACTCCACGTGGGTGCACAGCCGGTGCACCCACGGGTCGGCGCCGGGCGCGACGATCGGCACGGCGTACGCGATGCCGAACGCGACGGCCAGCACCAGCAGCGGCACCTGCGTGCGCTCTTCCCAGCGATCCCTCATGCCGGGCATCGTAGAGAACGCCGAAGGGCGGCGGGACCACCCGGTCCCACCGCCCCTCATCAGGCGTGATGCGTCCCGGGGCTCAGGCGTCGCCGCCCGCGGCGCCCGGGTCGGCGGCCGCCACGTCGAGCAGCTGGTAGCGGTCCACCGCCTGCTTCAGCGCCGACCGGTCGATCTTGCCGTCGCGGGCCAGCTCGGTCAGCACCGCGAGCACGATCGACTGGGCGTCGATGTGGAAGTAGCGGCGGGCCGCGCCCCGCGTGTCCGCGAAGCCGAAGCCGTCGGCACCGAGCGAGGTGTACGGACCCGGCACCCAGCGGGAGATCTGGTCCGGCACCGCACGCATCCAGTCGGAGACCGCCACGAACGGGCCCTCGGCGCCCTGGAGCTTGCGCGTCACGTACGGGACGCGCTGCTCCTCGTCCGGGTGGAGCAGGTTGTGCTCCTCGACGGCCACGGCCTCGCGGCGCAGCTCGGTCCAGGAGGTGGCGGACCAGACGTCGGCCCGCACGTTCCACTCCTCGGCGAGGATCCGCTGCGCCTCGACCGCCCACGGCACGGCGACGCCCGAGGCCATGATCTGCGCCGGGACGGTGCCGGCCTCGGCCGGCCGGAAGCGGTGGATGCCCTGGAGGATGCCGTCCACGTCCACGTCCGCGGGCTCGGCCGGGTGCTGGATCGGCTCGTTGTAGACGGTCAGGTAGTAGAAGACGTCCTCGGCGGCGGGGCCGTACATCCGCCGCAGGCCGTCCTTGACGATGTGCGCGATCTCGAAGCCGAACGCCGGGTCGTACGCGATGCAGGCCGGGTTGGTCGACGCGATGAGGTGCGAGTGGCCGTCCGCGTGCTGCAGGCCCTCGCCGGTCAGCGTCGTACGGCCGGCGGTGGCGCCGAGCACGAAGCCGCGGGCCAGCTGGTCGGCCATCTGCCAGAACTGGTCGCCGGTCCGCTGGAAGCCGAACATCGAGTAGAAGACGTACACCGGGATCAGCGGTTCGCCGTGCGTGGCGTAGGCCGAGCCGGCGGCGATCAGCGACGCCGTGCAGCCGGCCTCCGAGATGCCGTCGTGCAGCATCTGGCCGGTCGGCGACTCCTTGTAGGCGAGCAGGAGTTCGCGGTCCACCGCCTCGTACTGCTGGCCCAGCGGGTTGTAGATCTTGGCGCTCGGGAAGAACGCGTCCATGCCGAAGGTGCGGTACTCGTCGGGGGCGATCAGCACGAACCGCTTGCCGATCTCCTTGTCCCGCATGAGGTCCTTCAGGATGCGGACGAACGCCATCGTGGTGGCGATCGACTGCTGACCGGAGCCCTTCCGGGCCGCCGCGTACGTCGAGTCGTCCGGAAGGGCCAGCGGCTTCGCCCGCACGACGCGGGTGGGCACGTACCCGCCGAGCGCCTTGCGGCGGTCGTGCATGTACTGGATCTCCTCGGAGTTCCGGCCCGGGTGGTAGTACGGCGGCAGGCCGTCCTCCAGCTGCCGGTCCGTCACCGGGATGTGCAGCCGGTCGCGGAAGCGCTTGAGGTCGTCGACCGTCAGCTTCTTCATCTGGTGGGTCGCGTTGCGGCCCTCGAAGTTCGGGCCCAGCGTCCAGCCCTTGACGGTCTGGGCGAGGATCACGGTCGGCTGGCCCGCGTGGGCCTTCGCCGCCGCGTAGGCCGCGTAGATCTTCTTGTGGTCGTGGCCGCCGCGGCCCAGGTGCAGGACCTGCTGGTCCGTCATGCCCTCGACCATCGCCCGCAGCCGGTGGTCGTCGCCGAAGAAGTGGTCCCGGATGTATCCGCCGGTCTCCGTGGCGTACGTCTGGAACTGCCCGTCCGGGGTGGTGTTGAGCCGGTTGACCAGGATGCCGTCGCGGTCCTGCGCCAGCAGCGGGTCCCAGGAGCGGTCCCAGATCAGCTTGATGACGTTCCAGCCGTTGCCCCGGAAGATCGACTCCAGCTCCTGGATGATCTTGCCGTTGCCGCGGACCGGGCCGTCGAGCCGCTGGAGGTTGCAGTTGACGACGAAGGTGAGGTTGTCCAGGCCCTCGCGGGCGGCGATGGAGAGCTGGCCGAGCGACTCGACCTCGTCCATCTCGCCGTCGCCGAGGAACGCCCAGACGTGGGACGCGGAGGTGTCGGCGATGCCGCGCGCCTCCATGTACCGGTTCATCCGCGCCTGGTAGATCGCGCCGAGCGGGCCGAGGCCCATCGACACCGTCGGGAACTCCCAGAAGTCCGGCATGAGCCGCGGGTGCGGGTAGGACGAAAGGGCGTTCGGCGCCTTCGACTTCTCCTGGCGGAAGCCGTCGAGCTGGGTGTCGTCCAGCCGGTCCAGGAGGTAGGCGCGGGCGTAGATGCCGGGGGAGGCGTGCCCCTGGAAGAAGATCTGGTCGCCGCCGTCGCCCTCGTCCTTGCCGCGGAAGAAGTGGTTGAAGCCCACGTCGTAGAGCGAGGCGGAGGAGGCGAAGGTCGCGATGTGGCCGCCGACCCCGATGCCCGGACGCTGGGCGCGCGAGACCATCACGGCCGCGTTCCACCGGGTGGCGTTGAGGACCTTGCGCTCGATCTCCTCGTTGCCGGGGAAGAAGGGCTCGTCCTTGGTGGCGATGGTGTTGACGTAGTCCGTGCTGCGCATCTCGGGCACGGCCACGCGCTTCTCACGGGCCCGCTCGATCAGCCGGAGCATGAGGTAGCGGGCCCGCTCGCGGCCCCGCTCGTCGACGGCCGCGTCCAGGGAGTCGAGCCATTCCTGGGTCTCTTCCGGGTCGAAATCCGGGACCTGGCTGGGAAGGCCGCCAATGATGATCGGGTTGCGATCGGATCCGGGAGCCACGCTCTTCCTTCGCTGTTCGGTGGAGCCCACGGGGCCACGGAGTGGTCGGGATGTCCATCGTGTACCCCGTCGGCGCCAGACGTCACATTTACCGAGGGGTAACCCCCGGGGGTGTCGCCTACCTGTCCGGCAACGTGTTCGGGTGCGGTCAAATCGCAACCTTACGCCCAAGTCGCGCATGCGTTTCGTCCGAGCGTTCGGCAGACTGAAACCGCAGAAGTCCGTAAACCGGGACGAAGCATGTGTGCCTGATCACGAAGGAGGGTACGAGCCTGCCGAAAGTTGGGGCGAGACGGCCCCAAACGTCACCGTTTCGGCGGTCTCCGCGGCCTGGTACTTGCGCGATCAGCCCCGGCACGTGTGGACTACGGCCAGCGCCACGCGCCCACGCGTGGCCCACAGCATTTTCCGAATGAGCAGGAGGCAAGCCGTGAGCGCGACCGCGGACCACGCGGAGGAGCGGACCAACCCGGCCGGCAGGCTGGGGTTCGAGCCCGGACAGGTGGTCCAGGAGATCGGCTACGACGACGACGTCGACCAGGATCTCCGTGAAGGCATCGAGTCCATCATCGGGGCCGACCTCGTGGACGAGGACTACGACGACGTCGCCGACGCCGTCGTGCTCTGGTTCCGTGACGAGGACGGCGACCTCACCGACGCCCTGGTGGACTCCATCGGTCTTCTGGAGGACGGCGGCACCATCTGGCTGCTGACGCCGAAGACCGGCCGCGACGGCTACATCGAGCCGTCCGACATCAACGATGCCGCGCAGACTGCTGGTCTCTCCCAGACCAAGAGCATCAGCGTCGCCAAGGACTGGACGGGCACCCGCCTGACCGCCCCCAAGCGCTGATCACCACGCTGCGAGTAGCCCCCGCCGGTCCGCCGTCGGGGGCTTTCGTGCGCAGGCCGTAGGCTGGGCTCACCGATTCGGCCCAAGGTCTGGGTTCCGTCGAAAGGGATGCGTACGCGATGGCGATCGAGGTCGGCACCAAGGCCCCGGAATTCGAGCTGAAGGACAACCACGGTCGTACCGTGCGGCTCTCCGACTTCCGCGGCGAGAAGAACGTGGTGCTGCTCTTCTACCCGTTCGCGTTCACCGGTGTCTGCACCGGCGAGCTGCGCGCGCTGCGCGACCGCCTCACGGCGTTCGTCAACGACGACACCCAGCTCCTCGCCGTCTCCAACGACTCGATCCACACCCTGCGCGTCTTCGCCGACCAGGAGGACCTGGAATTCCCGCTGCTCTCCGACTTCTGGAAGCACGGCGAGGCCTCCCGCGCGTACGGCGTCTTCGACGAGGAGAAGGGCTGCGCCGTGCGCGGCACCTTCGTCATCGACAAGGAGGGCGTCGTCCGCTGGACCGTCGTCAACGCCCTCTCGGACGCCCGCGACCTGGGCGACTACGTGAAGGCCCTCGACGCCATCTGAGGCGTTCCGGGGCCGACACCCTCGGAATCACCGGGCGAATCGACTGTTTCGACCGGGAACCCGTCACTAGGATCCAGTCGTTGATCCGATGCCAACGCACGACTGGGGCGCTGCCCCTGAAAACGTATGGAGGGACTCGTGGGAGTCAGCCTCAGCAAGGGCGGCAACGTCTCGCTGACCAAGGAGGCCCCTGGCCTCACCGCCGTGACCGTCGGTCTGGGCTGGGACGTCCGCACCACCACCGGGACGGACTTCGACCTCGACGCCAGCGCCATCCTGGTGAGCGAGGAGGGCAAGGTCCGCAACGACCAGGACTTCGTCTTCTTCAACAACCTGAAGAGCGCCGACGGCTCCGTCGAGCACACCGGTGACAACCTCACCGGCGAGGGCGAGGGCGACGACGAGCAGGTCAAGGTCAGCCTGGCCACCGTGCCGGCCGACGTGGCCAAGATCGTCTTCCCGGTGTCGATCTACGACGCCGAGAACCGCCAGCAGTCCTTCGGCCAGGTGCGCAACGCGTTCATCCGCGTCGTGAACCAGGCCGGCGGCGCCGAGATCGCCCGGTACGACCTCTCCGAGGACGCCTCGACCGAGACCGCCATGGTCTTCGGCGAGCTGTACCGTCACGGCGCCGAGTGGAAGTTCCGCGCCGTCGGCCAGGGCTACGCCTCCGGCCTGCGCGGCATCGCGCAGGACTTCGGCGTCAACGTCTGAGCCGAACCGTTCGAACCGTCCGGCGCCGCACTCTCCGTGCGGCGCCGGACGTGCCTCATCACCACCGGGGAGGAACCGCATCATGGGCGTCACGCTCGCCAAGGGAGGCAATGTCTCCCTCTCCAAGGCCGCACCCAACCTCACCAAGGTCCTCGTCGGACTCGGCTGGGACGCGCGCTCCACCACCGGAGCCCCCTTCGACCTCGATGCCAGCGCTCTGCTGTGCCAGGCCGGCCGGGTGCTCGGGGACGACTACTTCGTCTTCTACAACCAGCTGCGCAGCCCCGAGGGCTCCGTCGAACACACCGGTGACAACCTCACCGGTGAGGGTGACGGCGACGACGAGTCCCTCATCGTCGACCTCGACCGGGTGCCGCCCCACTGCGACAAGATCGTCTTTCCGGTCTCCATTCACGACGCCGACAATCGCGGCCAGAGCTTCGGCCAGGTCAGCAATGCCTTCATCCGCGTCGTGAACCAGCTGGACGGCCAGGAACTGGCGCGCTACGACCTCTCCGAGGACGCCTCGACCGAGACCGCGATGATCTTCGGCGAGCTCTACCGCTACAACGGCGAATGGAAGTTCCGGGCGGTGGGACAGGGGTACGCGTCCGGGCTCCGGGGCATCGCTCTAGACTTCGGGGTCAACGTTTCGTAAAGCCATGTAATTTCACGATGGGGTAGACAGTGGTTCTGAAAACCTTCGGCTGGTCGTTCGCGATCACTGCGCTCGGTCTGGTCGCAGCGGTGCTCTACGGGGGGTGGGAGGCCTTCGGGATCGTCGCGATCCTCTGCGTCCTCGAGATCTCGCTGTCCTTCGACAACGCGGTGGTCAACGCCGGGATCCTGAAGAAGATGAATGCCTTCTGGCAGAAGATCTTCCTCACGATCGGCGTGCTCATCGCCGTCTTCGGCATGCGGCTCGTCTTCCCCGTCGTGATCGTCGCCGTCAGTGCGAAGATCGGGCCCGTAGAGGCCGTCGACCTCGCCCTGAACGACGCCGACCGTTACCAGGAACTGGTCACCGACGCGCATCCGTCGATCGCCGCGTTCGGTGGCATGTTCCTGCTGATGATCTTCCTCGACTTCATCTTCGAGGACCGCGACATCCAGTGGCTGCGCTGGATCGAGCGCCCGCTCGCCAAGCTCGGCAAGGTCGACATGCTGTCGGTCTGTATCGCGCTGATCGTCCTGCTCGTCACCGCCATGACCTTCGCGACCCACGCCCACCAGCACGGCGGCGCGCACGTCGACAAGGCGCAGACGGTCCTGATCTCCGGCATCGCCGGTCTCATCACGTACCTCGTCGTCGGCGGTCTCTCGGGCTACTTCGAGAACAAGCTGGAGGAAGAGGAGGAGCGCGAGCACGAGGCCGAGGAAGAGGCCAAGCGCAGCGGCAAGAAGGTCTCCGCGGTCCAGCTGGCCGGCAAGGCCGCCTTCTTCATGTTCCTCTACCTCGAGGTCCTCGACGCCTCCTTCTCCTTCGACGGCGTCATCGGCGCCTTCGCCATCACCAACGACATCGTCCTGATGGCGCTCGGCCTGGGCGTGGGCGCCATGTACGTCCGTTCGCTCACGGTCTACCTGGTCCGTCAGGGCACCCTGGACGACTACGTCTACCTGGAGCACGGCGCCCACTACGCGATCGGCGCGCTGGCCGTGGTCCTCATGATCACCATCCAGTACGAGATCCCCGAGATCATCACCGGCGGCATCGGCGTCGCCCTCATCGGCTGGTCCTTCTGGTCCTCCGTCCGCCGCAACCAGCGGCTCGCGGCGGCCGAGGGCGGATCCGGCTCGGACGACAAGACCGAGGTGCCGTCCGGGGTGTGACACCCCCGGTAACGAGGAACGCTTCACTGCGGGGCGGTCGGGTCCACCCGGCCGCCCCGCAGCCATGTGCGGGCAACTGGAGACCAGTGGGGGTGGAGGCGTCATGGCCTTCTGGGACAACCTTTTTCCGGGGAGGGCGGCGCAGTTCGACTCGGGCAGCGCCGCGTCCAACGCGATCGACCTGACGAAACGGCGTCCGACCGTCTCGCTCACCCAGCAGGGCGCCGCCACCGGCAACCTCCGGGTGAACCTCTCCTGGCGGATGCGGACCTCCGACATCGAGGGCCGCTCCCGGCAGAGCGGACGGCTGCTGCGCAACCCCGCCCAGCTCTTCAAGCCCGAGGTCGTCCAGGCCCACACCCAGGGCATGGTCAACGTCGACCTCGACCTCGGCTGCCTCTACGAGCTCACCGACGGCAGCAAGGGCGTGGTGCAGCCGCTCGGCGGCTTCTTCGGCGACCTGAACGCGGCCCCGTACGTGAAGCAGAGCGGCGACGACCGCTTCGGGGGCTCCTCCGGCGAGACGATCTTCGTCAATCTGGACCACCGCGACGAGATCAAGCGCCTGCTCTTCTTCGTGTACATCTACGACCAGACGCCGGCCTTCGACCGGACGCACGCCAAGGTGACGCTCTACCCGAGCAACGGCCCCCGGATCGAGATCGAACTCGACGAGCGGGCCCCGCAGGCCCGCTCGTGCGCGGTCTTCTCCATGGAGAACGTCAAGGGCGAGCTGACCGTCCGCCGCGAGGTGCGGTTCGTGTACGGCTTCCAGGCTGAGCTGGACCGGCTGTACGGCTGGGGCCTCCAGTGGGGGCGCGGCTACAAGACCAAGGCGTAGCCGTTGCCCACGCGGTCTGCCACGGGCTCCCGGCCGTCCTCAGGACGACGTGACGAACTGGGGGCCCATCGGCGGCATGCGGAAGTCGGGCGCCGGCTGCTGCTCGGCGGCGGCCACGGGCTGCGGATAGCCGTAGGCGGGCGCCCGGTCCGGGACCGGCGGCACCGTCGGCTGCGGGGGGACGGGCGCCGGGGTGTGGACCAGGGTCAGGTCCGTGTCGGGCGAGCCGCCGTCCGGGGCGGCCGGGAAGGCGTCCGGGGAGCCCGGTGCGGCCTCCTGGGCGTCCTGCGCGGCCTCCTGGGCGGCGTCCTCGTCGACCGAGATGCCGAAGTCGGTGGCGAGGCCGATGAGGCCCGTCGGGTAGCCCTGGCCCACCGCGCGGAACTTCCAGCCGTCCCCGCGGCGGTACAGCTCGCCGCAGATGACCGCCGTCTCCTCGCCGGTCTCCGCCGTCACGTCGAAAAGGGCCAGCGGCTCGCGCTCCGGCCCGGCCGTGGCGTCGTACAGCAGGATCCGCAGGTCGAGGACGGAGCGGAAGGTGCCGCCGTCGGACGAGGCCGCGATCACCACCCGGTCGACCGAACCGTCGAGGCTGCCCAGATCGGCCTCCACGGTGTCCGTCAGGCCCTCGGCGACCCGCTTCTTCGGCAGCCGCCGCACCAGGCCCGAGGGGTGGCGCGGCTGGTTGTAGAAGACGAAGTCCTCGTCGGACCTGACCCGCCCGGAGGGCCCCAGCAACAGGGCCGAGGCGTCCACGTCGGGGACCCCGGGGCCCGGGGTCCAGCGGAGCACGGCCCGTACGGCCGCGGTGTCGAGAGGGACGTTGGAGCCCTTCAGCATCGCGTGCGTCATGACCGTCATCCTGCCCTCCCGGCCGACCCGTGGACAACGCGGGGGCGACACCGATACCGGGCCGAGACGACGGATGCTGACGAGTTACCTGAATTTCATGCACCGAGGGAACTACGGACACCCGCACCTACGTACTATTACCGGCCACATGTCGTCAGGGCCCAGAGAGGCAGCCAGGGGACTTATATGCGTCATTTCGGACACATTCCGTCCGCGACACGGGCCGGGCTGTTCCACCGCGAGCCGGCCGGCTTCACGGCCGACTCACCCGCGCGGACGCTCGCCGTCGCGCTCGGGGCCACGCTGTACAGCCCGGCCACCCGGCCGCGGCTGGCCGACGACGTGCGCAAGCAGGCCGCGCGCGGCGTCGTCTCCATGGTGCTCTGCCTGGAGGACTCCATCGGCGACGGCGACGTACAGGCGGGCGAGGAGAACCTCGTCCGCCAGTTCGCCGACCTCGCGGGGGGTGCCGTGACGGACGCCGACACCGCCACGGACGTTCCCCTGCTCTTCATCCGGGTGCGTGAACCGCGCCAGATCACGGAGCTCGTCTCCCGGCTCGGCGAAACGGTTCGCCTGCTGTCCGGATTCGTGCTGCCCAAGTTCACCGAGAACCGGGGCCACGCCTTCCTGGAGGCGCTCCTCCAGGCCGAGCGGACCAGCGGCAGGCGCCTCTTCGCCATGCCCGTCCTGGAGTCCCCGGAACTCCTCCACCTGGAGACCCGGGCCGAGACCCTCGCCGGGATCGCCTCGATCACCGACAAGTACCGGGACCGGATCCTCGCCCTCCGCCTCGGCGTCACCGATTTCTGCTCCGCCTACGGACTGCGCCGCTCGCCCGACATGACCGCGTACGACGTCAAGATCGTCGCCCACGTCATCGCCGACGTCGTCAACGTCCTCGGCCGCTCCGACGGCACCGGATTCACCATCACGGGACCCGTCTGGGAGTACTTCCGGCCCGGCGAGCGCATGTTCAAGCCGCAGCTGCGGCGCAGCCCCTTCCTGGAGGGCAGCGCCGAGGACCTGCGCACCGCGCTCATCGAGCACGACCTCGACGGGCTCCTCCGCGAGATCGAGCTCGACCGCGCGAACGGCCTCCTCGGCAAGACCTGCATCCACCCCACCCACGTGGTGCCGGTGCACGCACTCTCCGTGGTCAGCCACGAGGAGTGGAGCGACGCCCAGGACATCCTGCGGCCCGAACAGGGCGGCGGCGGCGTGCTCCGCTCCGCCTACACGAACAAGATGAACGAAGTGAAGCCGCATCGCGCGTGGGCCGAACGCATCCTCCAGCGCGCCGAGGTCTTCGGCGTCGCCAAGGAGGACGTCGGCTTCGTGGAGCTGCTCACCGCCGGCCTGGCCGGCTGACGAAGGGACGTCGACGACGTGGTGTGGACCGGAACGTGGGTCGCGGAGCGACTGGGCGTCGAACTGATCGGCGACGAGGAGCTGCCGGCCCTGCTCGGCCTCGCACTGCGCCGCAACCCCAAACGGGCGCATCTGCTGGTCTCCAGCGTGCTCGGCAAGCACGTGCCGCAGCGCCCCTCGGTCGTGTACGGCTCCGGCCTCGACCTCGGCCGACGCGTGCGGGCCCTCCTCGGCGACGAGGAGGCCGCCCGCGCCGTCGTCCTCGGCTACGCGGAGACCGCCACCGCCCTCGGGCACGCCGTCGCCGACGGCCTCGGCCTCGCCCCGTACCTCCACTCCACCCGGCGGCCCGTGGCCGGCGTCGCCCGGGCCGGCGGCTTCGAGGAGTCCCACTCCCACGCCACCTCCCACCTGCTGCTGCCCGAGGACCCCGGGCTCCTCGCCGGCGACGGACCGCTCGTCCTCGTCGACGACGAGTTCTCCACCGGCAACACCGTCCTCAACACCGTCCGCTCCCTCCACGCGCGCTACCCGCGCGACCGGTACGTCGTCGTCGCCCTCGTCGACATGCGCTCCGCCGCCGACCTCGGCCGGCTCGACGCCTTCGCCGCCGAGATCGGCGCCCGCCTCGACCTCGTCTCCGGCGCCGCCGGCACCGTGCGCCTCCCCGACGGCGTCCTGGAGAAGGGCCAGGCCCTCGTCGCCGCCCACGAGCGCCGCGACGCCGCGCCCGCCTCCCCGCCCCCGACCGCCGGTGCCGCCCCCGTGCGCGTCGAGCTCGACTGGCCCGACGGCCTCCCCGACGGCGGCCGGCACGGCTTCACGCCCGAGCACCGCACCGGCCTGGAGGCCGCCCTCCCCGCCATGGCGAGCAGGATCGCGCGGGCCCTGCGGGAACCGTCACCAGCCGAGGCGGCTGGTCGGATCCCGGAGGCCACCGGTCAGGGTCCTGCCGCAGCCGCCGGCCGGGAGCCCGCTCAGGCCACCGGTCACGGGTCCGCCGCAGCCGCCGACCGGGAGCCCGCTCAGGCCACCGGCCCCGAAGCGGCCGAGGCCACCGGCCCCGAAGCGGCCGAGGCCGCCGGTCCGGAACCCGCCGCGTCCGGTCCGGTGCCCGCCGTGGTCTCCGCTCCGGCGCCCGCCGCGCCGCGCGTGCTCGTCCTCGGCTTCGAGGAGCTGATGTACGCGCCGCTGCGCCTCGGCACCGCCCTGGAGGACGCCGGGCACGACGTCCGGTACTCCACCACCACGCGCTCCCCGGTCCTCGCCGTCGACGACCCCGGCTACGCGATACGCACCCGCCTCGTCTTCCCCGCCCACGACGACCCCGCCGACGGCCCCGGCGAGCGCTACGCGTACAACGTGGCCGGCGCCGGCTTCGACGCCGTCGTCGCGGTCGTCGACTCCACCGCCGACACCCCGGCCCTGCACGCCCCGGACGGCCTGCTCGCCCGGCTCGCCGCGCACATCCCGCGCGTCGTGCTCGCCGTCGTCCCCTCGTACACGCCCCCGGGCACCCCGTACGCGCCCACGAGCTCCTCGTACGCGCCCCCGGGCACCCCGCACACGTCCACGGGCACCCTGCATCCGCCCACGGTCTCCGAAGCTCCCGAAAGGAGCTCCATGCTGCCCGAGCCCCTCCGCGGCCCCGCCTTCTCCTCGTACGCCCCCGAGGAGGTCGGCTGGCTGCTCCAGGACCTTTCGGACGTCGAGCTGGAGGCGCCCACCGAGGAACGCGAGGAAGCCATCCAGAGCGGCGGCGCGCACTACGCCGAGTCGCTCCCCGTCGAGTACCAGCCGAGCGAGCGCTACCAGGAGCTCTTCCGGAGCGCCCTGGACAGCTCCGCCGGCCGCATCGCCCGCGCGGTCGGCACGGTCACCGAGACCGTCCTCGAGGAGCGGTCCGGCCGCCGCCCCGTCCTCGTCTCCCTGGCCCGGGCCGGCACCCCCGTCGGCGTCCTCATGCGCCGCTGGGCGCGGTACCGCCACGGCCTCGACCTCCCGCACTACGCCGTGTCCATCGTGCGCGGCCGCGGCATCGACGCCAACGCCCTGCGCTGGCTCGCCGCCCACCACGACCCGGCCGACGTCGTCTTCGTCGACGGCTGGACCGGCAAGGGCGCCATCACCCGCGAACTCGCCGACGCCATCGAGGAGTTCGAGGCCGCCGAGGGGATCACCGGCTTCGACCCGGAGATCGCCGTCCTCGCCGACCCCGGCTCCTGCGTCCGCGTCCACGGCACCCGCGAGGACTTCCTCATCCCCTCCGCCTGCCTCAACTCCACGGTCTCCGGCCTGATCTCGCGCACCGTGCTCCGCGCCGACCTCGTCGGGCCGGACGACTTCCACGGCGCCAAGTTCTACCGCGAGCTCGCCGGCGCCGACGTCTCCACCGAGTTCCTCGACGCCGTCGCCGCCCGCTTCGACGAGGTCGCCGCGACCGTCGACACCGACGTCAAGGAACTCCTCGCCACCGACCGGACCCCCACCTGGGAGGGCTGGGCGGCCGTCGAGCGGATCAGCGAGGAGTACGGCATCCACGACGTCAACCTCGTCAAGCCCGGCGTCGGCGAGACCACCCGCGTCCTGCTCCGCCGCGTCCCCTGGAAGATCCTCGCCAAGCGGGGCGCCGACGCCGACCTCGCGCACATCCGCCTCCTCGCCGAACAGCGCGGCGTGCCCGTGGAGGAGGTCGACGAACTCCCCTACAGCTGCGTCGGACTGATACACCCCCGGTTCACCAGAGGCGCCACGGGCGCCGACGGCAAGGTGGTGGTGCCCCAGTGAGCACCACCACCGCCCCGGGCACGACGCTGGTCGCCAGCGACCTCGACCGCACCCTGATCTACTCCACCGCCGCCCTCTCCCTCGGCATGCCCGACGCCCAGGCGCCCCGCCTGCTCTGCGTCGAGGTCCACGAGTCCAAGCCGCTCTCCTACATGACCGAGGACGCCGCCGACCTCCTCGCGCGGCTCAGCGACGAGACCGTCTTCGTCCCCACCACGACCCGGACGCGCAAGCAGTACCAGCGCATCCAACTCCCCGGCACGGCACCGAAATACGCCATCTGCGCCAACGGCGGACACATCCTCGTCGACGGCGTCTCCGACCGCGAGTGGCACGCCTCCGTGCTCCGCCGGCTCTCCGACGAGTGCGCACCGCTCTCCGAGATCCGCGCCTACCTCACCGCCACCACGGACCTCTCCTGGGTGCGCAAGCACCGGGTGGCCGAGGACCTGTTCGCCTACCTCGTCGTCGAGCGCGAACGCCTCCCCGCCGACTGGCTCGGCCGCTTCGGCGAGTGGGCGGGGGAGCGCGGCTGGACCGTCTCGCTCCAGGGACGCAAGGTGTACGCCGTCCCCAAGCCGCTCACCAAGAGCGCCGCGGTCCGCGAGGTCGCCCGCCGCACCGGCGCCACCCTCACCCTCGCCGCCGGCGACTCCCTCCTCGACGCCGACCTCCTCCTCGCCGCCGACCGCGCCTGGCGCCCCGGCCACGGCGAGCTCGCCGACAGCGACTGGACCGCCCCCCACCTCGACGTCCTCGCCGAGCGCGGCGTCGCGGCCGGCGAGGAGATCCTCCGCCGCTTCCGGGCGGCCGCGACGGTCTGAGCGGCCCGCGCGGTCCGGGCTTCCCGTGGAGCAAGGCCCGGCCGCGCGCCGGTCCGAACCGTCGGACGGGCCCGACCGAGCCGGTCGCGCACGGGGAAGGCCCGGGCCCCCCGAAGGGTTCCCGGGCCTTCCCCGGTCCACGCCGTGGGACCCCTCCAGGGGTCAGCCGCAGCAGCCTCCGCCGCAGCAGCCGCCCCCGCCGCCACCCGAGCTCGGGGCGGGGCCGGAGCCGCCGGAGCCGCCGACGGCCACGGCCGACAGCAGCTTCACGGTGTCGTCGTGCCCCGCGGGGCAGGAGGCGGGGTCGGAGGACTCGGCCATCGGACGGCTGAGCTCGAAGGTGTCGCCACAGGTGCGGCAGCGGAATTCGTAACGAGGCATGGGGACAGGCTAACGGCGGGACGGCCCCGGCATCAGTGGCCGGCGCCGCGCTCCTCCCGGATGAGGCCGACGACCCGCGCGGCCGAGGCACGCACCGCCTCCAGCTCGGTCAGGAAGTGCCAGTAGTCGGGGTGACGGCCGCTCTCCAGGGAGCCCACCGCCCGGTCCAGGCGGGCGACGGCCTCGTCGAGGGGCCGGGCGTGGCGCGGATCGGGGGTGCTGCGCCCCGCCATCGCCAGCCGCTGCGCGTCCCGTACCGCGAACCGCGTGCGGTCCACCTCCGCCGTCGGGTCCTTGGCGACGGCGTCCAGCCGCCGCAGCCGGTCCCCGGCGGCGGAGACGGCCTCGTCGGTCGAGTCGAGCAGGGCGCGGACGGTGGAGAGCAGCGAGGTGGCGTCCGGCCAGCGCTGGTCGGCCCGCGCCGCACCGGCCTCGGCCAGCCGCTCCCCGGCCTGCCGAAGCGTCTCGGCCGCCTGCTCGGGGACGTGCTGGAGGTCCTGCCAGCAGGCGGCCGAGAACCGGCGGCGCAGCTCCGACAGGACGGGCTCGACACCACCGGTACGGGTGGTGAGGGCCTCGGTGCGGGTACGGAGCGACACCAGGCGGCGGTCGATCTCCGCGGCCCGCTCGGGCAGCCGCTCGGCCTCCGCGCGCACCGCCTCGGCGTCCCGCAGCACGCTGTCGGCTCGCTGGAGGGTCTCGGCGACGCCGTGCCGCCCCGCACCCTCGTTGAGCCGGGTCAGCTCCGGCCCCAGCTGGGCCAGGCGCAGCGCGAGGTCGTCGGCCCGCAGACCGCCCTCCCGTACCGCGTCCAGGGCCCCGCTCGCCCCGCGCAGCGCCTGCCGCGCCCGCTCGACCGCCGGGGCGAGCCGCGCCAGCTGCGTCTCGGCGCTCCCCAGGAGCGGCGCGAGACCCTCCTCGAAGCGGTCCAACTCGCCCTTGACCCGGTCGAGCTCCTCCTTGGCGCGGTTCAGCTCGCCGCGGGCCCGGTTCGCGGTCGCCGCGTCCAGCTCGTCCCGGTCGAGATCGTGCGCGTCCACCGCCTCGATGTAGGCGTGGCTCACCTCGTCGATCCGCCGGCCCAGCGCCTCGAAACCCTCGACGGCGCGGCGTGCCTCGGGGGAGCCGTCCACGGCCGTGATCGTCTCGATGGAGATCCGCAGCCCGCGCTGCGCGGTGTCCAGCTCGTAGAACGCCGCCGCGGCCGCGTCCTTCGCCGCCTGCGCCTCGGCCCGCTGGCTCTCGCCGCGTCCGCCGAACCAGCGCCTCGTCCCCCCGCCCGCGAAGGCCCCCGGCAGCAGCGCCGCGGCCAGCAGCGGCAACGCGAGAGCCAGCCGGAACGTCGACGTCGTCCTGGGCGCCGCGCTGTCCCTCGTATCGCTCGCCGCCACGTACCTCTCCCGTGCTGTGTCCGCCGTGCCCGGTCCGGGTTCATTCTCCCACCCGGTAAGGACGAACACACGGGCCGGTCAGTTCACCGTGCGCACCACGACATCGCCGTTGTCGGTCCGCACGCTCACGGAACGCCCGGCCCCCTCGCCCCGCGGCACGTCGAGCCGTACGTCCCCGTTGTCACTGGCCCCCGTGACCTCGTACACCGCCCTCGGCACCGCCACCGTCGCGTCGCCGTTGTCCGTGACGACGTCGACCCGGCGCGGCACCGCCCCCAGCGCGATCCGCACGTCCCCGTTGTCGGACCGCGCCACGACCTCCTCCGACGTGACCCCGCCCTCGACCACCACGTCCCCGTTGTCGGTCCCCAGATCGAGCGCCCCACCGCTCCTGCGCACCCGTACGTCCCCGTTGTCCGACCGCACCTTCAGCGGCGTCGCGAACGCCTCCGCCGTCACGTCCCCGTCATCGGCCTCCACCGTCACCGCCACCCCGCGCGGCACCTGGATCCGGTGCACCGCCCCACACCGCGACGCCACCCCCGAACAGTCCACCCGCAACGTCAGCCGCCCGCCCTCGAGCCCCCAGCTCGCCTCCGGTCCCGCCCCCATGAACACCCACCCGTCCACCTGGCGCTCCACCCGCACCCCCGCCACGTCCGCGGCCGTCACCACCACCTCCGACCCGTCCGCGTCCACCGTCAACGCCTCCCCCTCGAACGCGAACACCTTCCTCTCCACCGGCGCCCCCGCCACATCCGCCGCCCCACACCCCACGACCCCCACACCCGCCACCAACACCCCACCGACCGCCGCCCACACCCGCACCCCACGCCCCACAGCTATCCCCGTTCCTCGCCCAGCCCTCCCCCCGACCGTACGAGCCCCCACCCCCACCCCCCATCCGGCAACCCACCCACCCCACCCTGGTGCTACCCCCACCCCCCAACCGGTTTGCCCCACCCGCCCCCGCTCCATGTACCCTGTTGCTTCCTCCCCGGGTGCGTAGCTCAGGGGTAGAGCGCTGCTCTTACAAAGCAGATGTCGGCGGTTCGAAACCGTCCGCGCCCACCAGTGGAAAGGCCCCTCGCCGATCTTGGCGAGGGGCCTTTGACATCTACATCTGACATCAACGTCCGTGGTCATCAGGGCCCTGGGGGCGTCGGGGCGGGGATTCCGTCGAAGGGGGAACGGTGGAGGACGTTTTCGACACGACCGGCAGACCTCCGAAGGGCTGGATGCACGCGATCTTCCACGGTGGTCCGTATGGGGAGGACGTGGGGCGCTGCATTCCTGGTCCTCCCGCGCCGGAAATCCTCGCGGTGTCGCTGGTCGAGGGCGGTGTCCATACGTACCGCCTGTGGACGGTGGGCTCGTGGTCCGATCCGGAAGACCCCATAGCCGTCTACAACCCTGACGGGCCCCCCGTACCGCCAGTTCTCCTGACCGGCCAGGAGAAGGGGTGGCTCCGGGACAGGCATCAGAAGGAGGGACTCGGACCGCTCAAGCTTGTCGCGCTGGCCGCCAGCGGACGGCCGGTCCGTGACCCCGATGCCCCCACCATCGAGGCGATGCTTGCCGAGCTGCGGCACAGGGAACACCTGCTTCTCCAGCGGCTGACGGACCACGATGAGGGCGACTGGTACATCCAAGTCCTGCTGGACGAGGACGACACCTACGAGGTGGTTCACCAAGCGGGCACGGCCGCTGAGCGCGAGGGGGCGCGGTCAGCTTCCCAGGCCGCAGTCCGTGATGCCGTCCTCCGCTGGGCAGCCGATCAGCCGAGCTGGCGATCTGCACTTGAAGGACCTAAGCCCGGGGACGGCTCCTGAGCAGCCGATCCATGTGGCTCACGGCCTCACGCTGTGTGTCCTGGACGACGTGGGTGTAGACGTTCATGGTCACGGCGATCTGGCTGTGCCCGAGGATCTCCATCACGACGCGGGGCGGGACACCGGCGGCGGTGAGGAGCGTCGCCGTACCGTGCCGGGCGTCGTGAAGCCGGACGACGCGGAGACCGGCGTTCTTCGCGACGCGGGTGAACGAGCGGTAGAGGTTCCGCGGCTCGATGGGCTGGCCGGTGCGCGTGGTGAAGACGTACCCGGTCTCCGTCCACTTCTCCCCGGCACGCTCGCGGGCGGCAGCCTGCTTGAGACGCTGCCACCGCAGGGGAGCGACGCAGATCGCCGGGAGGGGAAGCGTCTGCTTGCGCCGGCGCCCCTTGGGGTCGTCCTCGTACACCTCACCGGCGACCCGCTGCCGCTGCGTCCTGACCCGGATCTCCCGCTTGTCGAGGTCGACGTTCTCCCAGCGGAGGCCGACGACCTCACCGCGGCGGAAGCCGAGGGCGATGGCGAGCACGAAGGCGGCGTACAGCGGGTCCTTCCGAGCAGCGGCGAGGAAGTCGAGCGTCTCATCGAGGGACCAGGGGGAGAGTTCTCGGGCGGTCACGGTCGGCGGCTCGACGAGCGTCGCGACGTTCCGGGTCACCAGCTCCTCACGGCAGGCGGCGGTGAGGGCGGTACGCAGGACGCGGTGCGACTCCTTGGCCGTGGCGGCGCTGGTCTTCTTCTCCAGCTGGACGAGGAGGCGGCGGACGTCGGCGACGCTGAGGGACTCCAGTCGCTTGGAGCCGATCATCGGGACGAGGTAGAGCCGGACGTGCACCTCGTACTTGGCTGCGGTGGTCTTCTTGCGGCGAGGCTTGACGATGTTGTCGAGCCAGTACGGCAGCCACTCGGAGAGCTTCATCGAACGGGTCGGGACGGGAACGCCGTTGTCGACCTTGTCGAGGAGCGCGCGGCGCT
Source organism: Streptomyces sp. NPDC104202 (assembly GCF_055584185.1). Lineage (NCBI taxonomy): Bacteria > Bacillati > Actinomycetota > Actinomycetes > Kitasatosporales > Streptomycetaceae > Streptomyces > Streptomyces sp. NPDC104202. Next base: position 76,088 of record NZ_JBVJMN010000034.1, read on the forward strand.
TGGTGTCGCACTCGGCCCAGGTCTTGCCGTACGCGAACTTGCGGGCCCGCGTGCCGTCGGGCTGGAGGACGTAGACGGCGGCCTGATAGCGGCCGTCGGACCGCTGGGTGATGGTGCCGGCTCCGTTGGGATTGCGCTTGCGCTGGGCGGCCATCAGGCAGCCTCCTCGATCTGGTTGTCGATGAAGTCCCGGACGGCGTCGGCGGGGACGCGGCGCGACCGGCCGATGGTCAGGGAGACCAGGCGGCGGGAGCGGATGAGGTCGTAGACGGTGGAGCGTCCGAGCTTGAGCCGCGCCATGACCTCCGGCACGGTGAGCAGCTCAGCGGTGGCGGTCGTCATGCTGCGGCTCCTTCCAGGGCGAGTTGGTCGCGTAGGGCTTCACGGGCGGTCTCACGGTTGAGCTGTATGTCCCGGGCGATGGAGGCGGTGAGGGCGGCCTCACCGGGGGAGTGGCCCTGGCCGGCGTAGGCCCAGGAGGTGAGGACGAGGACGGTGTCCGGCTCGATGTCGTCGAGGCCGCGGGCGGCGCGCTCCTGGGCGGCGCGGTAGTCGGCGCGGGTCTGCCGGAGTTCGCCGAGGGTGGTGGAGTACTGCCGGGACTTGGTGGAGAAGTGGCCCCGGAAGCCGAGCATGTGGGCCCAGGCGAGAAGTCGGCGCTCCGGGTACAGCGGGTCGAGGTCGAAGCAGGCTTCGACGAGGCGGCGGGTGTGGTCGGGGACGCCAAGGAGGACCAGGGCCTCACGGTTGCCGACGCGGCGGTCGAGGCTGCCGGTGGTCTCCGCGGCTTTGGTGGCGTACTTGGCGATGTACGAGGCGACGGCCTGTTCGGTGATGTCGGAGCCGTCGCCGAAGGCTTTGACGGGCCGGATGTCGAGCTGGGTGCCCCAGCGAAGGCGGCGTAACGGCTGATCGCCGGTGGCGGGGACGGTGACGGTCGTGTACGCGTGGGCAGCGGCCGCCTGGATGGCTCGGGTGAGGAGTTCGGTCGTGGCCCAGGACGGGGGAGGGGCGTCGGGCCCGTCGGGTCCATCGAGGCGGATCACCGCGTGGAAGTGGACGGCGCCCCGCTTCTGGAACTCGGCCACCTTCCCGTAGGAGAGCCGGACGACCTCCTTCAACTCCCGCTGGGAGAGACCGGCAGCGGCGGCGATCTCACGACGGAGGCGGGTGGTGAAGCGCTGCCACAGCTGTCCGGCGTGGTTGTTGAAGAGCACGGCGGCGGCGTAGTCGTACGAGTCAGGGTTGAGCGGGGTGCCCAGTTCGGCAGCGCCCTCGGGGTGGTGAGTGCCGCAGCGGCAGGGCCGGGTGCCGGGCCGGTTGTGGACGGGCCCGAACGACGGGGCGGTGAGGGTCAGGAACACGCGGGGGTGATCGCGCACGGTGCTGGGGATGTCGCGACGGTCATCTCCGGCGAGGCCGGCGCGGATCAGGTGGTACGTGTCGCCCGCGTACGTCCACGCGCAGGTGGGGCAACGAGAGGCACGACGGTTGCCGCAGGCGATCCGGAGCCGGCCGCCGGGCTCTCCGTCGGTGGAGTAACGGTGCAGGGTCTCGCCGGTGGTCTTGTCCCGCGTGAGGGTCCAGCCCTGGAGGTGGATGGGGTGGGAGCAGCCGCCGGTGCTGTGGATCTGCTCCGTCCAGCGGTCGAAGCCAGGGGAGCCGGCGGTCCGGAGTGCGTCGGCGAGGGTGGCCGGGTCCAGGTTGCCGACGGTCGGGACAGGGGTGGAGCGGGTGGCGTTGACCGGGCCCGTTTCGGGGCGGTCGTCGGTCATCATGGGCGGTGCCTTCCGGTTCTCTTGGGCTGGAATGGGAGGGCGCCCGGGCGGCGGAGACTTGGCGGTTGAGCCGCCCGGGAGCCCGGCTAGCGGCGCTTGTGCTGGCCGTTGAGGAGCGAGCGCAGGACGACGGCGCAGACGGCGACCGAGGCGGCGCTGACGGCGACGGCCAGGAGCATGGACACCAGGACCGTGCCGACGATCAGGACGAGCCCGGCGCCGCCGGCGACGACGGTGACGAGCCCGGCCGGGGTGAGGCGGACGGCCGGGACCTGCGGCTGCGGCGCGACCGGCGTCACCGGAACGTGGTGATGGGTGCAGGTGGACGGCTCGACGTCCGTCGTGGGCGCGGCCTGGACGAGCGGGATGACGGTGCCGGTCGGGATCGGGTTGACCGGGATACGAGGCCGGAACATGGCGGTTCTCCCTACTTGGCGATCGGGTCGATGAGCGGGGCGAGGACGCTGTCGGCGAGGAGGTAGCCGCCGAGGAGGATCACGGCGACGAGCCACCAGGGCGGGCGGATGAGCTTGATGCCGAGGCCGCCGACGACGATCAGGGCGAGCCAGAGCGGGACGTCCATGGGCGGGTCCGTTCAGTCGGCGAGGCGGCAGCGGTGGGTACGGGCCGCGAGCTGGGCGGCGGAGGAACTGGAGTAGTCGGAGGACCAGCCGCAGCGGTCGGCGGTGCAGACGGCGGCGTACTTGGCCTGGCCGCGGCGGTCGCGATGGGTGCCGATCTGCACCGGGCCGATCCGCATCACGGAGTGGAAGTGGTCACGAGCGGCCATGGCTCAGACCTCCCGGGTCAAGTCGTCGGCGTGGTCCGTGAGCCACTGCCGGATCTCGGCCGACTCGTACTCGTCGGCGTCGAAAATCACCGGTTCGGCGGTGGCCATGGCTTCCACAAGGTGGTTGCTCCGAGTCAGTTCGGCAGCGCGTTCCAGGACACGCCGGGTCGAGTCGCGCATGATCTGATCTCCCTCTCAGGCGAGTTGGGCGGCGATGGCGTCGGCCATCGGGGGCGGAACACCGAGGCGGGCCCGCAGGGTGTCGGTGTCGATCGGGTGGCCGGTGCGGGCGTGGTGGTCGTCCGCGACCTTCCGGGCATGGGCGACGAGCGCCGGGGGAACCGCGACGGCGGCGCGTACGGGCCCAGGCTCCGGATCGACAGCAGGCAACGCCTGCGACGGTGCGGGAGCGGTCGCGGGACTGGCATCCGGCTCGTACGAGTCGCTTCGCTCGATGACCGAGTCCACGGCCGCGGGCTTCGTGGAGTGGCCCGTCGGCGCAGGAACGGCCGGAGTGTGGACGAGGAGAGTGCCGCCGAGGAAGGCGAGCGCGGGCCACCCGGCGACGAGGACGCTCAGCCAGTCGGGCACGTCGGTGAGGTCGAGCAGGCCGGCCGTGGCGACGTTCGCGCCCAGGGACGCGGCCAAGGCGACGGCGAACCACGTCCAGGCCGAGCGGGCGGATTCGCCGGCGGACCGCAGCGCACGCAGTCGATGCCAGGCGGCGACGAGCAGGAGATCGACCGATACGGGGTAGGCCCACGCCTTCCATCCGCTCTGGCCGGCTGCTTCGGCCAGGTCGTGCAGGTGGGCGAAGGACAGGGCACCGGCGATCACGGCCTGTACGAGGACGGCGTCCGGCCGCAGCGTGGTGGGCTTCATGGGGGACCTCCTTTCGGCTTCAGGCATGGGAGGGGTAGGGACGTGGCGCGAGACGGTCGCACCGGCAGTGAGGCGGGGTGTGTCAGGCAGTGACGGGAACCGTGCTGGTCGCGGCCGGCGGCGTCTTGGACAGGCTCGGCAGGGCGGGACGGAAGGCGTCCAGCGCGGGGATCTCAGGGGTGCGGGAGGCGTGGGCGTTGCAGAGGTTCACGGCTCGCCGCAGGGTGAGATGCGGGGTACGGATGCGGACCCAGCCGCCGGAGGAGTCGCCGACGACGGCGGTGCCGGGTCGGTCGGTGGGGATCTGGACGGTGGCGAGTACGGCGTCCGGCGCGATGTCGCCAAAGGCCATGTTGGCGCTGGTCTCGTCGTTCACGCGGTGGGCAGTGCGGCCGGTGAGCTGGGCGCGGAGCATGGTGATGCCCTTGCCGAGCTCCGAGCCGAACCGCTGTCCGCAGATCTCCAGGTAGATGCCGGCGGCGCGGCCGAGCTGGGCGAGGCGGATGAGGGCGGTGATGATCCGGTCCCGCCGCTTCTCCTCGTCCTTAGTTCCGAACAGGGCGAGTTCGGCGACCTCGTCGACCATGAGAACGATCGGCGTCGGCCGGAGACCGTCAGGGAGGTCCCAGATGTCGGCGGTGATCTCCGCATCAGGGGTGTCGGCGCTCAGCCGCTGTTCGCGCCGGATGAGCTGGTAGACCTCCTGCATGTGCTCGACGAGCGAGTCGAGCAGGTCGGCAGCGCTGTCGGGATTATCGGCGAGCGCGGTGAACCGACGTGCGAGCGGCGCGAGTTCAACTCCCTGCTTACAGTCGATCCCGACCAGGGCCACGTCGAGCCCGGCGAGGGCGGTGACGAGGTTGCGCTGATAGACGGACTTGCCGGACTGCGTGGCGCCGACGTTCAGCGCGTGGGGGATCTGCCGGTAGTCGCGGTAGTAGACCTCTCCGTCCTCCCGCATGGCGACCGGCACGCGCATCACTCCGCCACCAGAACGAGCGGGCATTTGAACCCGCTTGAGCACGTCGTATCCGGTCATCCGCAGCTCGACGACGGCGGACCGGATCTCGCGGGTGGTGACGTTCCGCATGACGAAGGAGTGCCGAAGACGGTCCGAAGCGGCCGAGAAGTCGAAGGCGTCCTGACCGGGGCGGAGCTTCACCCGAAGCACCAGGCCGGTCCGCGTAGGCCGCAGCCGGAGAATCCGCGGTGCCTTTGAGTCAGGGACCGGGCGCCCGGTCATACGGGCCAGAGCAAGCCGCCAGCGCGGGGGAGGGACGGTCAGTCCGCACGCGTCCATGACGGACGAGTACCGGACCAGGACCCGCACGACGGCGAAGAGGACGCCGAAGGACATCCAGTACCAGGCTGGCCGCTGCCACCGAAGCGGCAGCGCGACCGTGGCGACCAGGGCGAGAGTGACCCATAAGGCGGTCATGATCAGGCCACCTGCGCGGCGGAGGCGGCGAGCGAGGTGACGGCGACGGCGCGGAAGCTGATGCCGTGACGCTTCTGGCCGTTGAACTCGTTCTCCCACGGCCGGGCGACGACTCCGGTCAGGGCGACCGGGGTACCCATGGCCAGCTCCTCGGAGATGCCGGTCTTGGGCACGGTCAGGTTCAGGATCTCGGCGTTGCCGTCCATCACGAACATGACGTCGACGGTCATCAGCGTCGCGCCGGTCTCACGGTCGGTGGCGATCTCGCCGGTCTGGCGGTTCGCGATCTTCGGGGTCGGGGGCTGGGCCACCATCACGAGGGCGGCGGAGGTGTCGACGGGGATCTGACGCACGGCAGAACACTCCTCTAAAGATGTTGAACTCCTTCACTCATGTACATGAGTGACATGAAGAAGAGTGCCCGACTCCTGTATATGAGTCAACCCGCTACGGAGAACAAACCGCAGCGGGTTGTGAGGAGTTGAGCGAGCGTCAGTCGGTCGCGGTGATCCGGTACTGGAAGACGAACTGGTCAGCGGCCATGAGGGTGTCGCACACCTCCACGACACGGCCCTCCTCGGTCACCGCGTCACGCAGCAGATGGATCACCGGGGCGCTCGGACTCAACGCCAGCTCGGACGCCTCCGCCTTCGAGGCCGGCCGGGCCTGGAGCGTCTCGACGAACTCGGTGAAGGCGTGGCCGTGATCTTCGAGCCGGGCGTAGATGCCACCAGGCCCAGGGTTCTCGGCGAACAGCTCGGGGATGTCCTTCACGACGTCCCACGGCAGGTACGACGAAGCCGTCTCGACGGGAGTCCCGTTCCGGAAGTACAGCCGCCGCCGCGCGAGCACCTGCGTGCCTTCGTCGACCCCAAGCCGCTCAGCGATATCAGCCGGCGCGGCCATGGGCCCGATGTAGAGAACGCTCACCTTCGCGGTGGCACCGGACTGCTCGGACTCGGCGAGGTAGGCAGCCTTACCGCCCCGCCGATGCGAAGCCCGGAACCGATCCGAGGACCGAAGCCGTACGGGAGGCCGATCCTTCACGATCGAACCCTTACCGTGCCGAGTCTCGACGAGCCCGCTGGCCCGCACCTCGACCATGGCCCTACGGATCGTCCCGCCAGCAACCCCGTACCGCTCGACGAGCTCCGACTCACTCGGAACCATGTCGCCGGCCTTGAGGACGCCCGCCCGGATCTGCTGGACGATCTCGTCCGCGATCTGCACGTACCGAGGTACGGCTCTGCCAGCTCCTGCTGGAGTTCCCACAGTCCTACCCACTCTCATATGCTCCTGTACATGAGTAATGGGAGCGCCGGAGCAAAGTCAACGCCACTCCACTCGGTGTCGGTGGCGGGAGCCGTCGTGCGCGAAGACGGCCGACTCCTGGCAATCCGCCGAGCGGACAACGGCACTTGGGAACTCCCGGGCGGCGTCCTCGAACTCACAGAGGCCCCGGAAGCAGGCGTAGCCCGCGAGGTCCTGGAGGAGACGGGCATCCACGTCGAGGTCGACGAACTGACGGGCGTCTACAAGAACACGACCCGAGGCATCGTCGCCCTGGTCTTCCGCTGTAAGCCCTCCGGCGGTACCGAGCGCACGTCGGACGAGTCCACCGCGGTCGACTGGCTCACGCCGGCGGAGATCGAAGAACGCATGTCCGAGGTCTACGCGATCCGCCTCCTGGACGCCCTGGACGACAACGGCCCCCACGTCCGCAGCCACGACGGCCGCCACCTGATCACTCAGCAGTGACCCAGCATTACGCACCGAGGATGACCCGAGATGTGGCCATCACCCTCGTAAGCCGCCTGATGAACGCCGAGCCCTCCGACGAGGAGGCGACGAAGATCCTGGACGCCCTCCACCAAGGCTTGGGCTGCCCCCACATCAGCGACTACATCTACTGGCCTTCCACCCCTGACCCGACAGCAGAGCAGATCGTCGACAGAGCCCTGTCCTACAAGCCGATAGCCCTCTGAGGCCAGAGACCCACAGCGCGATAAGACTTTCTCTACTTCATCAAGGCACCCGCCGCGCACTGCGCGGCGCGCGCGGCCCGTCGCCCGGGCCTGCGCTCCTGTCTACGCCCCGCTCCAGCCCGGCCGCCGTCCGCACGCCTGACAGCTCGGGTTGATGGGTGACGAACCCACGATGCGGCCGAGGCGGTAGGCGAGTGCGGCTGAACACGATGCCTCCGGCGGGGGCGCTCAGGCTCCGGGATGGAGGGGGCCGTACGCGGGTGCCGGTCGGTGGGGTGTGGCGGTGGGGGCTCCCATCCCGTCTGCCGTCGACCCAGGCAGAGCCGAGCAGACACGGCACCGGGCGTCCAGGTCGTTCGTACAGTGGCGCGCTCCACCTGGACGCCCGGCACCGCGCCTGCTCCACGGTGTGTGGGTCGACGGCAGACGGGATGGGAGCTGGGGAGGGCGTTGGGTTGACGAGGTCAAGCCAACTGCCGCCACGGAGGTTCCGCGGCCAGGATCTCTGCTTGACATGTCGATAATCACGAGGACTATCGATCTCGTCAGCGTCTTGATGTACGTGTCCAAGAGGCCACTACTTGAGTCCAAACGTTTGAGTGAGGGAGTCGGATGTCTGCCGGTGTGGACCCGGTCGTCAGTGCGCGTATGTCCCGAATCCGAGGGCGAGACACTGCCCCCGAGATGAAAGTGCGTCGGGAGTTGCATCGGCGCGGTCTCCGGTACCGGGTGAACTTTAGGCCTGTGTCGACCTTGCGGCGGACTGTCGATATCGCCTTCACTAGGCAGCGGGTCGCCGTCCTGATCGATGGGTGTTTCTGGCACGGCTGTCCGGAGCACTTCCGCCCGGCAAAGGGAAACCGGAAGGAGTTTTGGGCGGCTAAAGTCGCTGAGAATCAACGGCGCGATAAAGACTCTACTAGAGAATTCTCGGTGGCGGGATGGACCGTTCTTCGCTTCTGGGAGCACGCTAACCCGGTCGAGGTGGCCAATGAAATCGAGAAAGAAGTGATCAGGCGGTCCTCAAGCCAGCCATCGCCTTCCGAGAGACTGCGTAAGTGACCTGCTTGCATCGCGCTCCCAAGATACTGGCTAGCGAGAGCGCGAGCTGCCAGTCGTCGTCAGGCAGCGGTGCCGGGTTGGGTTTGGTGATGGCAATAACGATCGATTGCGACTCGGACTCCGCGCGGCGTAGGCACGCGTGCCAGACCATACCCTGAAGGCTGTTCATCGGGCCCCATGTAACGAAGGCCGCCCCACCGCCGGGACCATCAGCGAAGCACCTCATTGGCTTCACATCCAATGTCTCAGCACGAGGAGTCCAACCCGCGCCTAGTGCGAGCCGGACTATGGAGCGCGGACCGGGGTATTCCCGTGACGTCATCTGAGCCATGGGCCCGAGCCCTTCAAGCGCTCTGCGGTATTGCTTCGCCGGTCCGTCCTTGATCCAGGGACGTATCTTCTCCGTGGGCATAAACCGAGCGAGGCGCCCACCAATCTTCGGGTCCTTAGCGAAGCGGTCGTACAACTCCGTTGCCGCAGGTGGGGAAACTTCCTCCCAACGCACAGCGTCGAAGTGACGCGCCAATTCTGCGAAGATCTCCAAGCGGACTGGTTCCGGAAGGGCCGCCACCATCAAACCCCCTCGATGGGCGGGAACTCCAAACGGACGCTGTCATCGGCCCCTCCCAGATCACCCACGTCAGCCATCCACTGATTTAGGAGTCCCTTCACTCTCAAGTCCTCAAACACGAACTGATTTCGCCCGACAGACACCTGCTCGATCTCGCCCTCGGACGCCTGTCCGTGCATGTCATACACCTCAGCCAGTCGCCGGATGTCGCTAACAAAGTCCAGGACAGCTACGTGTGTCTTTCCCTTTCGAAGACGCAGTCCACGGCCAAGCTGCTGCACGAAGATCCGCCGGCTGTGGGTCACCCTGGCAAAACAAAGAATGTTGACGTCGGGCACGTCGACTCCCTCGTTGAGGATGTCTACGGCAACGAGGATTGGCACCTCTCCTGAGCGGAACCTGAGCAGTCGTGTCCGGCGCTCCCGCATCTTGAGCTTGGCGTGCAGCGTCTCGGATCGCTCCCAGCCAGGCCGACGGGCGAGCAGGTCACGCATCCGCTCGGCGTGCTCAATCGTCTGACAGAAGATAATGGCGCGTGGGTTCGTGGTCTGGTCCCAGACCTTCTCAAGATGCTGCCGGACCGACTCATCTCTTTCGGGTATGAAGAGACGCTTATTCAGGTCCTTGATGGAGTAGCCGTGCTCGGAGGCATGGCGGACGAAGTCCCAGTCAATGTTGTCAGCGAACACGCGGTACTTCACGTCGGCGAGGTAGCCCAGTCTCATGCCCTCCGAGATGGACACCCGCTCGACTGCTTCACCGAAGGTGCGCTCGATGTCGTACTTGTCGCCTCTCCATGGCGTCGCCGTCACTCCCATGCGTTTGGCCTTTGGCAGCGAACCGATCAGGGTGGCATAGTTCCCGGCCGCTCCCACGTGGTGCGCCTCGTCCACTATCACCAACTCAGGGTCGTAACCCGATTGGACATAGTCACGCGCAGTGTTCGATACGCCGAAGGTGACACCTGGCAGGGAGTCCGGTTTCGAGTCGCCGTGCAACAGGCGAGTCGGTACGTCCTTGGGGACGTCCCGCCACATCGCCCGTTCGAGTTGCTCCACGAGGTCGATCATGTGCGCGGTGACCAACACCTTAGAGCCTGGGTTGGCGAGGAGGAATCGTCGCAGCACCCTGCCGGCAACCACCGTCTTGCCGAGGCCCGTGGCGAGGTAAATGAGTGCCTCGCCCGTTTCCTCTAGAGCGGCCCAAGCCGCTTCCACGGCACGGTCCTGATAGGGATGGAGGTCGAACGGTGTGACTCGCTGCGGAGCATGATCGTATATCGTCGCCAGGCGTCGGCCATCCCAGAGAGTCACGTTGACTCCGACGTCCCTCAGCGCATCCGCTCGCTCCCTGGCCTTCTGCGTGAACAGTCGGTTGGTGACTACGACCGCGCGGTGGATGGCGTAATGCCGCATCGCTGCGTGTGTCTCGTCCACAGCCTCGCGATCCACATTGCCCGACTTCTTCCATTTGGATTGGAAGACCCAGTCCTCGTTGTTGAGTCGACCAAGAAGATCAGCACCTTTGTCTCCCGGACCATCGATGTTGACCACGTCCGTGAACGAGATCAGGCCGAGCAACCGCTCCAGCTGGCGCGTGAAGCCCTTCGGCCCCTCCTCGACAAGGAAAGATGGCTCTAGGAATGATCGGTTCATGCCTGGACGATCTCCGAGTCCAGCAGGTCCGCCGTAAGGAGCAAGCGGGACAACTCTAGGGTGTTCTGAAGGGGTGGACCCACAACCATCCGCTTTAGGTCAGTGAGGAAGGCGCTGACGCGGGCCACTTGGTCCGCTTGCGTCTTCTCGCCCAATGCCGCATAGGTGCTACGAAACAAGCCGCCATCCAGCACCAGTTCAGGACTGTTCGTAACGAGATCGAGGAGGCCATCGGCGCCCAGGTAACGTGCGAACTCGCCGCTGTCTACCGCAGCCTTCCAATTGACGTCCGGTGCCACCGCGATGGCGTACGACTCGGCCGCCCGCTTCGACTCGCCGGATAGTGCGGACCAGAAGGTGGACGCGTCCTTCGTCGCGAGGTCGGCGAGCCGCTCCCGCAGGCCCTCCAGCAGCATCTCCGCGCGGCTACGCACCGCGCTGGAGTCAACTCGCCGGTCCGGGAACTGCTCGAGGATCGAGGTGACCAATCCATCGATGGAGACCGACACGGAGTACACACTCTTCAACTGCGGTGCCGCACACAAGAGCGCGACGTTCAGTGGAGACCACCCGTACCGTGCAATCAGCGCCGTATCGGAATCCACGTAGATCTCCACCTCGCCAGCCACGATCCGAACCACGGCCGGCTGCCGGTTGCCGTCCTTGATCAGTTTGACTCCGGTGGTGACATAGACACGAAGGAACGCCTGGGCTGTACCGAGGCGAACTTCACGGTCGGTGTCGGGAAGCAGCATCGCGTGCTCTCTGTACCTCGCAAAGCGTTGCTCTTCGGTCTCCGGCAGTGACTCTACGGTTACGCCCGAGTTCTTCTGATCCTTGGATGGTGCAGGGCAGTCGGCCGCTCCCGCCCCCAGATGCCCGAGCCCCTCCTCCTTAAGCCAGTCATCCTCGTCAGAGGGAGGGGCCGGCTCCGGCGGTGGTCCGTTCTTGACCCGATCATGATCGACTGAGGCGTCGTACCATTTCGCGTCGGTCTGATACTCAGGATCCCCGCTGCGGAACTTCTGTGCCCATCTCTTGGTCTCAGTATGGATGGCCGTGCTGCCATTTCCGGGCATGAGGTACCGGAGACCCGGCTTGTTCTCCCTGAAGGCGTTGAAGAAGCGGCTCATCGGGGCGTCGTTCTCACGATTGAAGAGGCGCTTCGCGAGCTGCGGGCGCAAAGGTAGGGAACCTCGCACCTTGTCGACCATGTACCGCCATTCCGGCGACGATGTGTCGAAGTTGGTCTTGCGGACATTGACCGGCGCATGGTCGAGATGGATCTCGCCGACGATGCGGCCCATACCGAGTTCGATCGGATACTCCAGCTCGATGTCCCCCTCCGGCCCTTCCCAGTCGAACAGTGACCGGTCCCTGGTCGTGATCGCGCGGCCGTACCGAAGGAAGGTCAAACCAAAATCGGACTTGTCGGCGAACCTCTGGACGCCCAGCCACCCCACGATCCGGCGCTCTTGCTCCTGGATGTCAGTATTCTCGCAATCAACGCACTGGTCGTACCTTGAGGTGTACCAGCGGCCACAGTTCATGCACGCGAACGCGTTGGTAAGTGGCACGTCGATCGGTTCCGCAGCGGGCACGTTCCCGGCCTTGTAGGTGACCGACCGGTTCGGGTCCCAGATGCATGGTATGAGAGGGGGCACATGGCGGGCGTTGACGTACAGGCGCTGGTTCAAACCGCCCATCAGTTCCGCGCCTGAATGAGGACCACCAGGATCACGCAGCATGTAGGTGTAGATCCGCCCGAGGTTCTTGCTCACCTCCCGGATCGAACTCGCCGACCTCAGCTTGTCGACCATATCTTCGCGAAGGTTCGTCACGGAGATGAGAGTGCCGTGCTCGTCGAGATCCTTCGGATCATAACGAAGGGGGACCTCGTACGACGACCGCTGCTGCATCGCTCTAAGGTCGATAGTGGCAGTGATCCATTGGTCGTCGCCGCGTCGTCCGGTACGGACTTCCGTCACTGTGCCAAGGCGAGCCGTGGCGATGTTGAAGCCCATGCCAAAAAGGCCGAGGCTGCCAAATCGTTGTTTACCGGACGTGCCGGCGCTCAGAGCGTGCCGCAATTCCGTCGGAGACATCCCCCGGCCGTTATCACTCACAACGACCTTGGCCCCCCTGTTCGCCTTGCCCGCCGTAGGCAGGGTGACGTCAATTCGAGGTTCCAACGTCTCATCCACACGGATGGCCTCAATGAGCTCGTCCAGGCAATTGTCGATCAACTCGCACAAGCACTGGTGAAGTTGGAGATCGACCTCCGCGATCATCTCCAAGATCCGCGGGGACGGTGTCAGGTTGAGGGTATTGGGTCGCGTCTCCGTCTCTGTCATGACTTGGACCCCTCCGCGCGCAGGGCGGCATGAACGCTGGCAGCCACGACCCGCGCCAGCTCGACGGGCACTGCGTTGCCCAGTTGACGCATCGCCTTGCCCCAAGGGCCGTGCAACTCGTAGTCGTCAGGGAAGGTTTGCAAGCGGGCGCTTTCCCTAACCGTGAAGTAGCGTATGGAGCCGTCCGTTTCGCGCAGCATGTTTTCGCCGCCAGGGACCCCGTGACGCCCGGCTTTAAGCGTCTTAGCTGGCCAGTCTATTGGGCTACCGGTGTGGCCCGGGTAGGAACGAGCTCCGGGCTGAAGGGCATGGTTGAGGACGCCGGTAGCACCCGTGAGCGTCGGCTCGGGGAGACCGACCAGCGCATCGCGTATGGTGCGCCAGCGTGCTTTGGCCTCGCCCGGCTGCAGTTCCACGGGTATCGGAATGTTGGGCCGTTCTGGACGCTTCGACTTTGGCACTTCGTGTTCCTCCCAGTACTCACCAGTGACCCACTGGGAATGCAGCAACGCTCTCTTCGAGTGCGTGACCTGTGGGAATTCCCAGGTCACGTCCAGATCGCTTCGGAATCCGACCAGAAATACGCGCTGTCGCTGCTGCGGTACTCCGTAGTCCGCCGCATTGGCGAAGGCGGGCGTGACCCGGTAGGACAGCTCTTGCTTGCCAAAGTTCTTGCACGCCGCCTGGAGCCGCTGCAGGTGATCCGTCCACAGTTCGCCGGGTTCCGCGCCTAGTCGCGGCACCGAAAGCCTGGCCTGGATGTACTGGTAGTAATCGGCGAACCTTGGACGTGCCAGTCCTCTCACGTTCTCAATGATGAACGCGCGAGGCCTCAGACGGGCTACCGCCTCCGCCGTAGCCGGAAACATGTCGCGCTCGTCGTCGTCTGCCTTGCCACGGCCGCCGACGGAGAACGGCTGGCACGGCGGGCCACCGGCGAGGAGGTCTACCTCGTCGGTGATGCGGGACCAGTTGAAGTCCCGTACATCGCCTTCCTCGACATGCCAGTTCGCGACGAGCTCGTGCCCCCGGGCCTGGTTCTGGCGCACCGTGTCACAGGCCCACTTGTCCAACTCCAGGGTCACCAGCGGGTCGAAGCCAGCCTCTTGACAACCCAACGCAAGCCCGCCCGCGCCGGCAAACAATTCCACGCTCGCAAGCCGGGCGGGCGTGTTCCTCATCAAGAGGAGGGAGGGGTGGTGAGTGGCAACGCTCGCACGGGCGACCGTAGTTTTAGACGACATGTACTTCTTCCAACCATAGCTCTTGCCTGACTGGCATGATGCCGCACGGTCCGGCAGCCTCGCCAGGCCTTGTTTGACACCTGATCGGTTTTCGGGGCGCAACCCCTTGGCGCTGCAGTTCACGTGACGTTGTCGAGAATGTCAGCGACCGGAAGCGCGATAGTCGCTCCCTCACCCCCTGGGCTTCACCAACCTGCCAACACCTCCGACACCCAGTGTGAGCGAAGTCAGCATGGCGCGCCTTTACGACCCCAACGCGCGAACAACGCCGCGAATCGCAGTACTGATGACTGTGCGGCAGCACCACAAGCGGACTGATGCGCAGATCTGTCAGTAGGTCAGGCAGGTCCCCACCCGTCAGCACTCCACCCCCTTGCTGATGCAGCCCCCATCAAGCTAACCGATCAGCATTGAACACGTTCTTTGCGTGACGGTACGTGACCACACTAGATCTTTCAGCACTCTATAGGCTTGTTGACGGACAGTCATACGACTGCGCGAACAGCTTCAGGATCGCCAACGCAGCCCGACGCATGCGCCCCCGGCGCCCCGACATCTCCAGCCTCATCGCTTGACCAGCGTCGGCTGGGGCGTGCAGCTCCTTGGGTAACGCCTCTACCTGGGATCAGACCGCCTAGGACTTGTCCGGCCGATCATGGTTGTGGGCGGTCGGGCATGATGCCCGGGTGAGCATCATCGTGAAGTTCTTCGTGGCGCCGGACGACACG
>NZ_JBVJMN010000035.1:0-85856 GCF_055584185.1 Streptomyces sp. NPDC104202
GGTTTTTGTTTTTGTGGTGGGGGTGGGCGTGGGGGGGGGGGGGGGGGGGGCAAACCCCCCCCCCCCCCCCCCCCCCCCTTCGGTGCGCGTCACCACAGATGGCGTAGTCCGTACGCGACGGTGCCGGCGACACTGAGACCGGCTCCGTAGGCGAGGCCGCGGACGAAGTGCGCGAACGCGGCGGTGCACTGGAGCCTGACGTACCGACCGAGGGGGCTGGTGGCGAACTCGGTCGGGTTCCTGAGCTGGGCGGTACACCTGTGGGGACCGCCGCCGTGGCGGTGGTCCCCGGCGCGACGCCGGGTGTCGAGGGGGAGTTTGCGTATGCCTCCGGGCGCGGTCTCCGCGCCCGTCCCCTCGGCGGTGGCCGGCGTGGCGGTGGTCAGTATCGGACTGCTCGCGACGGTACTCATGCCCTCACCAACCGAGCTGACGGACCGGGCGGCACTGGCGGTGGCGCCGGTTCACCCCTGTCGGGGACCGCCTTCCCCGGAAGGAGGGAATGTGCTGATCCAAACGAGGTGGAGTGCATCCACGGACGTCACGGACGGGTGAGGGGTGGTGCGACGCCGGGCTCGTCCTGGTCCTGTCGGCCTCCTCGCGGGTCGTCGCGTGGGCGGCGGAGCCGGGTTGACTTCGAGTGCGCTTCACCGCCTAGCGTCCGGGGCGATGATCCCGTACTCAGGAGGCAGCGGCATGAACGACGTTCCCACCCGGCGCCTGGGCAGCCTGGAGGTCTCCGCGCAGGGCCTGGGCTGCATGGGCATGAGCCACGGCTACGGCGCGGCGGACGACGCGCAGTCGGTGGCGACCCTGCACCGTGCGCTCGACCTCGGGGTGACCCTGCTGGACACCGCCGACTTCTACGGCGCCGGGCACAACGAGGAGCTGATCGGGCGCGCGGTGGCCGGTCGGCGCGACGAGGTGGTGCTGGCCACGAAGTTCGGCTTCGCCAACCGGCTGGGCGAGCCCACGCTGATCCGCGGTGACGCCGCCTACGTACGGCAGGCGTGTGACGCGTCGCTGCGCCGGCTCGGGGTCGACCACATCGATCTCTACTACCAGCACCGGGTCGATCCGCGCGTGCCGATCGAGGAGACCGTGGGCGCGATGGCCGAACTCGTCAGGGCCGGGAAGGTCCGGCACCTCGGGCTCTCCGAGGCCGGCGCGTCCACGATCCGGCGGGCGCACGCCGTGCATCCCATCGCCGCGCTGCAGAGCGAGTGGTCGCTGTGGACCCGCGGGATCGAGGCCGAGGTCGCCCCCGTCTGCCGCGAGCTCGGCATCGGCCTGGTTCCCTTCTCCCCGCTCGGACGCGGCTTCCTCACGGGCCGGTACAGCTCGGTCGACGCCCTGGCCGAGACCGACGTGCGTCGCACCCAGCCGCGCTTCGCCGACGGCAACCTCGAACGGAACCTCTCGATCGTCACCAGGCTGACCGAACTCGCCGGGACCAAGGGCGTCACCCCCGGCCAGCTCGCCCTCGCCTGGGTCCAGCACCGCGGCGAGGACGTCGTGCCCATCCCGGGGACGCGGCGCCGCCGCTGTCTGGAGGAGAACCTCGCCTCCCTCGCCGTCGACCTGTCCACCGAGGACCTCGCCGCCATCGAGGCCGCGGCGCCCCCCGAGCAGATCGCGGGCACGCGCTACGACGCGACCAGCCTGACCTTCGTCGACGGCTGAGGCGCGCACACCGGCCCCACACGTGCGGGGACACGGCCGCCGAGGCCGACGTCCCCGGCCGTGGTCGTGTGGAGACGAGGACGCCGGCCCTGTCACTCTCCCCCGCACCCGCCACAACCACCGCAACTGCTGTCGCTGCTGCAGGAGTCGGCGTCGATGGCGGCGCCGCAGGCATCGCCGCCGTGGGTGCGGGTGCGGTGGCGGGTGGGCTGTGCCGGAGGCGGCGGCTTCGGGGGTTGTCTGGTGCGGGCGACGGCCTGGCGGGTGGCGTCGGGGAGGGCTGCGCGGGCGGTCTCGGTCCGGTCCTGGCAGACGGTGTCGAGGGCCTTCCAGCGCCGCCGTTTCTCGGAGGGCCAGAGGCATCCCGCGGCCCACTGAAGCAGCAGGGCGGCCATGCACACGTAGAGCCAGGACATGCGGTGGGTCTCGGGGAAGAAGGCCGTGGGGGCCAGGGCTCCGCCGGCGTGGACGCCCATGCCGAACGTGGTCAGCAGCGAGGTCGCGAGCATGAGGGACTGGCTCTTGCCCGAGGCGGTCACGTGCACTGTGGGAGAGCGGTGTTCGACGTGGTGCCGGAACACGGCGAAGCGGGCCTCGGTGGGGATCTCGTGGAGCCGGGTGGTGGTGCCCGAGGGGGTGGCGCGGAGGGCCTCCGCCAGGGCCCGGAGGGCGTGGTCGGCCTGTCTCCTTCCGCGGTGGGAGGGGCGCAGTTCGCCGGTGGAGGACACCTTCACGACGCCGTCGTCGACGAGCATGCAGACCGCGGTCTCGGCGGCCTCGGTCATTCCGCCGAGGAGGAACGAGGCCCGTACGGGATGGGGCCTGAAGGCGAGGAGGCGCTCGACCTCGCGCCGCTCGTCCCGGTCGCGGAACCAGCAGTACACGCCGCGCAGTCCGTTGCACAGCGCGAAGATCAGCAGCCAGAAGGCCACGATCCCCTCGCTGTCGGTCAGCCACCAGTCCACCTGTCGCCCCCGTCTCGGTGCGGTCCTCGGCCCTGACAGGGGCCGCATGGCGCGCAGTTGAGCGATCGGCCCCTCTGCCGGTACCAGACCCGTACGCGCTCGCCGTGGTTCCCGAACGGGGCGGGAGGGAGGCCTCGGAAGGCGAGGCGGCCCGTCTGCCGGAGCGGCGGGGGCCCGCGGGCGAGGCGGCCCGGCATCAGGGCGGCGGGGCGACGGCGCGTCGCCGGGCCGGACCGCATGCCGGAAAGGGCGTGCGGGAGCGCTCCCATTGTGGGATCGTCCCCGGACATGCAGACAGAACCGTTTGTTCGCCGTTACCGGGGTTCGGATCGGGCGGAGCTCGCCGAGATCTGTGTGAGGACGGCCCATGAGGGCGGGGACTCGTCCGGGATGTATCCGGACCCGGAGTTGATGCCGACGATCTTCGCCTATCCGTATGTGGAGTTGGAGCCGGAGTACGCGTTCGTCCTGGACGACGGGGCGGGGCGGGCGGTGGGGTACGTGCTCGGGGTGCCGGACACCGCCGGGTTCGTGAAGCGGTTCCGTGACGCGTGGCTGCCGGTGGTCGAGGGGAGGTTCCCGGCGCCCGGGGCGGACGGCGGGACGGCGGCGGACATGATGACGGGGCTCCTGCACACGCCCGAGCGGATGGTGCGGGCGGAGCTGGCCGCGTATCCGGCGCATCTGCACATCGACCTGCTGCCGGAGTGGCAGGGGCGGGGGTACGGGCGGGCGCTGATGGACGCGCTGCTGGCGGCACTCCGTGCGGGCGGGGTGCCCGCGGTGCACCTGTGCATGGTGCGGGCGAACACGGGGGCGCGGGCGTTCTACGACCGGCTGGGTTTCCGGCAGTTGGAGGTGCCCGACCCCGGGCCCGTCTGGTACCTGGGCCGGTCGACGGCCGCGGAGGGCCCGTCGGGTGGGTGAGGGGAGCCCCCGCCGGCAAGAGCCGGCGTCAGTCGGCCGTCGGCGTCGGCGTGGGTGAACCGGGGCGGGGGAAGCGGAACTCCGTGCGGCGGCGGCCGGTCGTCCCGGGGCGGAGGACGGGGCTCGGGTAGGCGGGGCGGTTGGGGGCGTCGGGGAGGTGCTGGGTCTCCAGGCAGACCGCGCCGTGCCGGCCCAGGGGGTGACCGCTCGGGTCGGTGAGCGTGCCGTCGAGCTGGTTGGCGGTGTAGACCTGGAGACCGGGGGCGGTCGTCCAGACCTCCATGGTCCGGGCGCCGTCCGGCGTCGACAGGCGGGCGGCACGGCGCGGTGCGGCGGATTCACAGGAGGCCAGGACCCAGCAGTGGTCGTAGCCCTGGGCGTCGCGGATCTGGGCGTCGTCGGCGGCGAGGACGCCGGTGCGCAGGGTGCGGGGGGCGGTGAGGTCGAAGGGGGTGCCGGCCACGGGGGTGATCGGGCCCAGGGGGATGCCGGTCGGGTCGACGGGGAGGTAGTCGTCGCCGTCGACCTGGAGGGTGTGGTCGAGGATGTCCCCGCCGTCCGCGGCCAGGTTGAAGTACGCGTGGTTGCTGAGGCTGAGGACGGTGGGACGGTCGGTGGTGGCGGTGCAGTCGAGGGCGAGGGTGCCGTCGGCGTCGAGCGAGTAGGTGGCCGTGACGTCGAGCGCGCCGGGGAAGCCCATGTCGCCGTGGGGGCTGTGGAGCCGGAGCCGGAGCGCGACGGTGTCGCCCTCGGTGTGCGGGGTCGCCTCCCACACCCGGGCGTCGAAGCCGACGGGGCCGCCGTGGAGGGCGTGGCCCCGGTCGTTGGCCGGTACGGCGTGGGGCGTCCCGTCGAGGGTGAAGCGCCCGTGGGCGATGCGGTTGGCGTACCGGCCGATCAGCGCGCCGAGGTACGGGCTCTTCTCCGCGTACTGGTCGAGGGACGGCAGGGAGAGGACGACGTTCTCGGTGCGGCCGGTCGCGTCGGGTACGCCGAGGGCGTGGAGGATGCCCCCGTACGTGAGGATCTCCGCGTAGGCCCCGGAGGGGGAGGTGAGTCGCCAGAGCGCGACCTCCTCCCCGGTCGGGGTGGTGCCGAACGGCCTGGCGTGGATGGTGGCTCGGGGCATGGGATGTCCTCGTCACGAGTGGGGGGAGGCGGCCGACGGGAGGCGGCTCGGCGCGGGGTGCTGTTCCGTGGGCGCTGTCGCCCCGGCGGGGTACGGGCGCCGGATCCCGGCCCCGGGGGCAGACGGTGGGCCCGTGGGCAGAAGGCCGGCCCGAGGCGGACGGGCGGCCCGGCGACCGTGGACAGGTGACCCTGCCCGGGGCGGACGGGCGGCCCGGCCACGGCGGGCGGGAAGCCCGGTCCGTGGGCGGGGTCGGCCCGTCTCCGAACACCGTCGTCCGTCAGTCCTCGGCTTCCGGTGTGGGCTGTCCCTGCGGGGCGGCGGCGGGGGCTGCGGCGCCCGTCGACTCGCGTACGACGAGCCGGTAGCCGGGTCTGATGCGCCGGGGTTCGGAGACGGGGCCTCCGGCCAGGCGTTCGACGAGCCGGTCGACGGCGTGCCGGGCGATGGCCGGCTTGTCGGGGGCGACCGTGGTCAGGGTGATGGCCCCGTAGCGGCTCTCCTCGATGTCGTCGAAGCCGACGACGGCGATGTCCTCGGGGACCCGGAGGCCGCGTTCGGTGAGGGTGCGCAGGGCGCCGAGGGCGATGAGGTCGTTATAGGCGAAGACGGCGTCGGGGACGATGCCGCGGTCGAGGAGGGCGGTCATGGCGGCGGCGCCGTCGCCACGGCCGTAGCCGTCGGTGGCGACCACCAGGGACTCGTCGGGCGTGACGCCCGCCGCGGCGAGCTCCTCGCGCCAGCCGCGCAGCCGGAGGTGGGCGGGCTGGCGTTCGCGCCCGGTGCGGGAGCCGAGGAAGGCGATGCGCCGGCGGCCGAGGTCGAGGAGGTGACGGACCGCGGTGCGGGCGGCGGCCACGTTGTCGATGGCGATCTGGTCGTACGGCGCCTCGTACTCGCGCTCGCCGAGCAGGACGAGCGGCGAGGTCTCCTGGCGGGCGAGGAGGTCGTCGTTCTCCAGGTGGATGGGGCTGAGGATCAGCCCGTCGATGACGTGGGAGCGGAACTCCTGGCACACGAGCAGCTCGCGCTCGCGGAGCCCCGCGGTGTGGTCGACGAGCACGGTGTAGTCGTGCTGGGCGGCGGCGTCGATGACGGCTCCGGCGAGTTCCGCGAAGTAGGGGTTGCCGAGTTCGGGAACGGCGAAGGCGATGATGCCGGTGCGGCCCTTGCGGAGGTGGCGGGCGGTGAGGTTCGGGCGGTAGCCGAGCTCGTCGATCGCCTGCTGCACCTTGGCGCGCATCTGCGGGGTGACGTGGGGATAGTTGTTGACCACGTTGGACACGGTCTTGATCGAGACGCCGGCCCGCTGCGCGACGTCCTTGAGGCTGACGCCCACGGAACTCCTCTGGTTCGGCTCTGAACGGTCGGCCGCCGGGTCCGGGGCCGGTGCGGCCCGTCCCCGGTGGGGGCTCGGGCGCGCTCCTGGCCCCGGGTCACGGGGGCCGGTGGGGATGGGTCCGGCGTCAGAGCGTCCTTCTGCTGCGTGAAACGTACCTCTGCGCCACCACGACGAGGATCAGGAATCCACCGCTGACCACCGATTGGTAGGAGGAGTTCAGCGAGCCGATCTGGTTGATCAGGTTCTGGATGACGGCGAGCAGCAGCACGCCCCAGAGGGTGCCGCTGACCGAGCCGGCACCTCCGACCAGCAGGGTTCCGCCGATGACGACGGCGGCGATGGCGTCGAGCTCCATGCCGGTGCCGATGATGGTGACGCCGGAGGAGAGTCGGGCGGCGTTGAGCGCCCCCGCGAAGCCCGCGAGGAGCCCGCTCAGGACGTAGACCGTCACCTTGGCGCGGGCGACGGGGAGACCCATGAGGGTCGCCGCGTCGGCGCTGCCGCCGACGGCGAAGAGCGTCTGGCCGAAGGAGGTCCGCTGCAGGACCAGACCGCCGAGGCCGAAGAGGGCGAGGGCGACGAGGATCGGGTGGCCGAAGCCGCCGACGGTGCCCTGGCCCAGTTCGGCGAAGGCCGAGCCCTTCGGTACGAGGTAGGTCGTGGCGCCCTCGTCGGTGAAGGCGAGCAGCAGGCCGCGCGCCCCGAGGAGGGAGGCGAGGGTGACGATGAAGGGCGCCATCCCGGCCCGGGCGATCAGCAGGCCGTTCAGCGTGCCGATCGCCCCGCAGACGAGAAGCGGCACCAGCAGCGCGGGGAGCAGGCCCCACTGCGAGGCCCAGGCGGCGAGGACGCCGCCGAGCGCGAAGACGGAGCCGACGGACAGGTCGATGCCGCCGGTGATGATCACCAGGGTCATGCCGAGGGCGACGATGGAGAGGAACGACGCCTGGACCAGGACGCCGCGGGAGTTGTCGAGGGTGGCGAAGGTCGGGTACGCGAAGGAGGCGATGACCACGACGAGCAGCAGGACGACCAGGACGCCCTGGCGCTGGACCAGGGAGAGGAGGCGTTCGGCCGCGGTGAGGCCGCTCGCGGGACGGTCCGCGTCGGTCTTGCCGCCGGGTCCGGAGCCCTTGACGCCGGTCCCCGGGGCGGTGAGGGAGGAGGTGGGGTTCATCGGGATCGACGCTCCCGTGCGACGTAGACGGCGGCGATGATGATGGCCGCCTGGGCGATCTGGGCGGTGGAGTCGGGCAGGTCGTGCTTGACCAGGGTGGCGCGCAGCAGCTGCATGAGCAGGGCGCCCGCCACGGTGCCGAGCACGCGGACGGAGCCGCCGCTCAGCGGGGTGCCGCCCACCACGACGGCGGTGATGGCGGAGAGCTCCATCAGGGTGCCGAGGGAGGAGGGGTCGCTGGCGGTGAGGCGTGCGGTGGCGAGGATGCCGGCGAGGGCGGCGAGCACGCCGCACAGGACGTACACGCCGATGAGCACCCGCTTCACCGGCAGGCCGGCGAGTGCGGCGGCCGTGCGGTTGCCGCCGATGGCGACGACCTGGCGCCCGAAGGTGGTGCGGTGGACGAGGAAGGCGACGCCGAGCGCCAGGATGCCGGCGATCAGGACGACGAGGGGGATGCCCAGGAGGCTCCCGGTGCCCAGGGAGAGCAGGTCGGGGTTGACGATCTGCTTGAGCTGCCCGTCGGCCAGGACGAGCGCGATGCCGCGGCCGCCGACGAAGAGGGCCAGGGTCGCCACGATGGGTTGCAGCCCCACCACCGAGACCAGGGTGCCGTTGACGAGGCCGACGACGGCTCCGGCGAGGAGGGCGACGAGGAGGGCGGGCACGAGGCCGTAGCCGAGATAGAGCGGCAGGAGGGCCGTGGCGAGGGCCATGGCGGAGCCCACGGACAGGTCGACGCCCTCGGTCCCGATCACCAGGGCCATGCCGAGGGCCACGATGACGATCGGGGCGACCTGGATCAGCTGGGTCCGGAGGTTGTCGACCGTGAGGAAGTGTTCGGTGAAGAAGGCGTTGAAGAGCAGCAGCGCGGCGACGGCGGCGTAGACGCCGTACTCCTGGAACCACGCGGTCGTGTTCCGCCGGGTCGCGGTGCCACGGGCGGGCGCCGCGGCGGCCTGGGTGGTCATCGGGGGTCCTCCTCGGCGGCCGAGGCCGGGGCCCGGTGCGCTTCGCGGGTCGTGGGCGCCGCGTCCGGCGGGGAGCCGGGCCCGGCGGGCTTGGTCAGGGGTACGGCTCCGGGGGCGGCGGCGCCGGTGTCGGCGGGGGCCGGTGCGCCGGGGTGCGCCGTGCCGGGGGGCTGCGCCGCGTCGTCGGACTCGGCGGCGCCGGCGGGTGCGGTGAGGTCGGCGGGCTCTGCGGCGTCGGCCGGCGCGGCGTGGTCGGCCAGGGCGGCGAGGAGGGCGTCCTCGGAGACGTTCTCGCCGACGAGTTCGCCCGCGGTGGCGCCGCTCCTGAGGACGACGATCCGGTCGGCGCCCTCGACGAGCTCCTCGATGTCGGAGGAGACGAGCAGGACCGCCAGGCCCTCCTGGGCGAGCTCGTCGATGAGGGCCTGGACCTCGGCCTTGGCACCGACGTCGATGCCGCGGGTGGGCTCGTCGAGGAGGAGGACCTTGGGTTCGAGGCAGAGCCAGCGCGCGAGGAGCACCTTCTGCTGGTTGCCGCCGGAGAGTTCGCCGACCTTCTGCTCGGGGCTCGACGCCTTGATGCGCAGTCGCTTCATGAAGATGTCGACGACGCGGTCCTGCCGTGCGCGGGAGACGATGCCCGCGCGGGAGAGCCGGGGAAGGGCGGCCAGGACGATGTTCTCCCGGACCGACAGGCCCGGGACGATGCCCTCGGCCTTGCGGTCCTCGGGGAGCAGGCTGATGCCGGCGCGGATGGCGGCGGCGGAGGACGAGCGGCCCAGCGAGACGCCGCCGACGCGGACCTCGCCCGCGTCCAGGGACAGGGCGCCGGCGAGGGCCTTGGCGGTCTCGCTGCGGCCGGAGCCGAGCAGGCCGCCGAGGCCGAGCACCTCGCCGGGGTACAGCTCCAGCGAGACGTCGTCCAGCTGGTGGCGCCGGACGAGGCCGGTGGCGGTGAGGACGGGCTCGCGGGCGACGTCGTGGCCCGCGGAGCCGAAGCTGGTGAGGCCGTGGCGGCGGACCTCGGAGATCTCGCGGCCCAGCATCATGGACACGAGGCTCATGCGGTCGAGTCCGGCGAGCGGGCCGGTGTGGATGTGCCGGCCGTCGCGGAGCACGGTGACCCGGTCGCAGATCCGGTAGAGCTCGTCCATGCGGTGGCTCACGTAGACGACGGCGATGTTCCGCCGGCGGAGGTCCTCGATGACCCGGAAGAGCGTCTCGACCTCGCGCGGTTCGAGGGACGAGGTGGGCTCGTCCATCACGACGACGTGGGCCTCGACGGAGACGGCCCGCGCGAGGGCGACCATCTGCTGGGTGCCGATGCCGAGGGTGCCCAGGGCGCGGCGGGGGTCGACGGTCACGCCGAAGCCCCCGAGGAGGGCCGCGGCCTCGGCGTGCATCCGCGGGAAGTCGATGAGCCCGAGACGGTTCTTGGGCTCGCGGCCGAGGAAGATGTTCCGGGCCACGCTCATCAGCGGGACCAGGTTCACCTCCTGGTAGATCGTGGAGATGCCGGCGGTCTGCGCCTCGGAGGGGCGGGCGAACCGCACCGGCTGTCCCGACAGCAGCAGTTCGCCGCTGTCGGGGCGGTGCACGCCGGTGAGGACCTTGATGAGGGTGGACTTGCCGGCGCCGTTCTCGCCGACGAGCGCGTGGGTCTCGCCGGCGCGCAGGGTGAACGAGACGTCGTCGAGGGCGACCACGCCGGGAAAGCGTTTCCCGACGCCGCGTGCCTCGAGCACCGTCGGCGCGGCCGAGGGCGCGGTGCCGCTCGTCGCGGTCGGCGCGGCCTCGGGCGGCGCCGCTTCGGGGGGAGCCATGAGCGTGGCCTTCCGGAGAGGGAACGTGGAGAGAGGAGAGCGTGGAGAGGGGCGCGGACGGGCCCGTGGTCGGGGCGGCTTCCGCGGCCAGCGGGGGCGGGCCCGGAGCGGCTGGGCCCTGGGCCGGGTCGACATCCGGCCGGCCGCCGTAGAGACCCGTCCGCGGCCGGTGCGGAACCGGATGGCACGCGGGCCCCTGGTGGGGGGCGCGTGTCCGGGGCCGCCCTCGGACCGGTCGGAGCCGTACGAGCGGGGCGCGCGTGCGGACGTCCGCCGGACCGTACGAGCCGGGCGCGGGCCCGAAGTGCCGCCGGAGCCGCGCCGGTCGGCCGCCAGGGACGGGACGGCCGACCGGACGGCCCGCGGGTTCCGCCGGTGCCGGCGGTCCCGCCCCGGCCTCCGGTCCGTCACGACCGGCCGGGCCCGGGCGACCGTCCCTGCCGGTCCCGTGGTTCCCGCCGGAACCACGGGGCCGGATCGGGCCGGTCGTGGGTCAGTACGCCCCGCCGAGGGAGGACTTGGCGTTGGACGGGTCGTAGGAACGGTCCTGGATGATGACGTCCTCGGGGATGCCCTCGCCGGCGTAGAACTTCTGCGCGGTGGCGAAGGCGAGCGGGCCGAAGCGCGGGTTGGACTCGATGACGGCGTTCAGTTCGCCGTTGGCCAGGGCCTGCACGGCGTTGCGGGTTCCATCGATCGACACGATCTTGACGTCCTTGCCGGGGGCCTTGCCGGCCGCCTTGAGCGCGGTGACGGCGCCGAGCGCCATCTCGTCGTTCTCGGCGTAGACCGCGGTGATGTCGGGCTTGGACTGGATGAGCTGCTCCATGACCTGCTGGCCCTTGTCGCGGGCGAACTCGCCGGTCTGCTGGGCGACGATCTCCAGGCCGGGGGCGGTCGCCTTGACCTGGTCGACGAAGCCCTTGGTGCGGTCCGTGGTGACGCTGTTGCCGGAGGAGCCGAGCAGGATGGCGACCTTGCCCTTGCCTCCGGTGGCCTTGATCATCGCGTCGGCGGCGCGCTTGCCCTGCTCGACGAAGTCGGATCCGAGGAAGGCCAGGTAGTCCTTGCAGGCGGTGGCGTTGACCTTGCGGTCGATGGTGAGGACGGGGACCTTCTTGGCGGCGGCGGCCTGGAAGGCGGGTTCGAGGCCGTCGGAGTTGAGCGGGGCGATGATGAGGAACTGCGCGCCCTGGGCGAGCATGTCCTGGATGTCGCTGATCTGCTTGGGCAGCTGCGACTGGGCGTTGGTGGTGAGGAGCTTCTTGACGCCGATCTTGGCGGCCTCGTCCTTGATGGACTGCGTCTCGGCGATGCGGAAGGGGTTGGCCTCCTTCTCCGACTGGGAGAAGCCGACGATCGCGTTCTTGAGGTCGAACTTGGGGGCGCCGTAGGTGGTGAGGGTGCAGCCCGGGCCGGCGGACGCGGTGGGCGTCTGGACGGTCTGGGCGCCCTGGCTGCTGTCGCCGCCCGCGTTGTCCGTGGTCTCCGACTTGGCGCAGCCGGAGAGGGCGAGCGTGGCGGTGGCGGCGACGATGCACGCGACGGAGAGCGTGCGGTATCTCTGCGGAAGGGTCATCGTGAGGACACTCCTTGGCGGGGGGACAGCACCGCCGAGTGGCGTGCGGTCGCTCAGAGCAGGAAAGCGGAGCCGGTTCGCCGTGAAGGGACGGCGGGCCCGTGGTACGCAGCCTCGTGCAGCCCGGATCACGCCCATGAGCTGGGCGGACACGAGCGGGGAGCAACCTCCCGAGGGGGCGGCGACTCCGGCTTTACAACGTTATAACCGCGCCTCGGCGACCTCTGCAAGAGGCGGGGGCGACGTTTCCGGAATGCTTCCGCCGATCGGTTCCGCCGTGACGGCGACGGAGTTGACGGTCGGTCGGAACGAAGGGCGCGCGGGGTCTGGACAGCCTCCGCGGGGCGTGCTGTCATTCCGCTGCACACAGTTTTCCAACGTTGGAATGACAGCCGCCCGCCCCTCACGGCACCGCCGTGGCGATGTCCGGGCGGCCCGTCCGGCGCCGGCCTCCGCCTGCCGGCGCGGCTGTGCGGCAACCGCCGGGCGCCCGCGCCCCCGAGGTGGACACGGCACCTCGCAGGGGCACTTCCGCCGACACGTGATCCCCGGGTCCGGCCGCTCCGATCCCCTCTCTAAGAGGAAAGATTCGATGACACGACGAAACACCCGCCCCCGAACCGGAATATGGGCGCTGCTGACCGCCGCCGCCCTGGTGCTGCCCGTCGGCGCCCTGACCCCGACCGCCTCGGCCGCCCAGCCGGACGGCACCACCTCCCAGGCGGCCCAGCCGGGCGGCACCTTCTCCTCCCCCGCCGCCCGGGACGCGGCCATCGAAGTGCACGGCCTCAAGGGCGAGTACTTCAGCATGTCGGCGCCCGGCGCACGGGACTTCGACAAGCTGGGCGGCACCTCCCTCGACCCGCAGATCAACTTCTCGGGCCTCACCGGCACCTTCCGGTCGCTGACCGGACGGACCGAGCACACCACCGCCCGCTGGACCGGGCGGATCGAGGCGCCGGTCACCGGCGACTACACCTTCTACGGCATCGGGGACAACGGCTTCCGCCTGTTCGTCGACGGCAAGCCGGTGATCGACCACTGGGTGCCCGACTGGGACCGCGAGCAGACCAGCGCCCCGGTCCGGCTCACGGCGGGCGAGAAGCACGACTTCCGGCTGGAGATGTTCCAGGACGTCGGCGGGGCCAACATGTTCCTGCGCTGGTCGACCCCGACGCTGGGCAAGCAGCTGGTCCCCGAGTCGGCCTTCACCCCGCCCGCCGACTTCCAGGTCTACCCGGTGGAGCCGACGGTCCCGGCGAGCGGCCGGCAGCTGCGCCTGCGCTTCGACCACCCGGTCGGCGGCCTGGCGTCGGTCGCCGGGCACCTGACAGTGGAGGCGGACACCACGCCCCTGCCGATCCGCTCGGTCACCGTGGCCGGGGACGACCCGAACACCGCGGTCGTCGAGCTGGCCGAGCCCGTCCAGAAGGGCCAGCAGGTACGCGTCGACTACGACGGCGCCGGCGGCCTGAAGAACGGGGACGAGACCGTCCCCCGGATCCTCCGCTCCGCCGCCAACGCCTCCACGCACCGGCTGACCACCCCATGGGGCGACACGCTGGACCGCAAGAACCCGCTGCCGGAGTACCCGCGGCCGCAGCAGGTGCGCTCCCGGTGGAAGAACCTCAACGGGCCCTGGCAGTTCACGGGCGCGGACGCCGGCGAGCAGCCGGTCTTCGGCAAGGACCTCGACGAGAAGATCGTGGTGCCCTTCCCCGTGGAGTCCCAGCTGTCCGGGATCGAGCGGCACGAGGACCACATGTTCTACCGCCGCACGATGGACGTGCCCAAGGACTGGAAGGTGGGCAAGGCCGGCAAGGACAACCGGCTGATGCTCCACTTCGGGGCCGTCGACTACCAGGCCACCGTCTGGGTCAACGGCAAGCGGGTGGCCGAGCACACCGGCGGCTACAACGCCTTCAGCGCCGACGTCACCGACGCCCTCACGGCGAAGGGCCCGCAGGAGGTGGTGGTCGCCGTCACCGACACTGGCGGCCCCAACCAGCCGACGGGCAAGCAGTCCACCAACCCGGGCGGCATCTTCTACACCCAGTCGTCGGGCATCTGGCAGACGGTGTGGATGGAGCCCGTGGCCCCGGTGGCCATCGACGACCTCGTCACGACCCCCGACATCGACACGGGCACGCTGGCCGTGAAGGTCGCGTCCGCCCGCGCCTCGGCCAGCGCGCGCGTGGAGGCCGTCGCCCGTGACGCCCGCGGCAAGGTCGTCGGCCGGGTCTCCGGACCGGCGTCCGGGACCCTGCGCCTCCCGGTCGCGGGTCAGCACCTCTGGAGCCCGGACGACCCGTACCTGTACGACCTGGAGGTACGCCTGACGGACGGCCGGTCGACCGACCGCGTCGACGGCTACTTCGGCATGCGGAAGATCGCGATCCAGAAGGTGGGCGGCTTCCAGAAGCTGGTCCTCAACGGCAAGCCGATCTTCTCGCTGGCCACGCTGGACCAGGGCTTCTGGCCGGACGGCCTCTACACCCAGCCGAGCGACAAGGCGCTCGCCTTCGACCTCGAGGCGCACAAGAAGCTCGGCTTCAACGCCGTGCGCAAGCACATCAAGGTGGAGTCGGACCGCTGGTTCTACCACGCGGACCGGCTGGGTCTGCTGGTCTGGCAGGACTTCGTCTCGGGCGACCTCAAGGACGACGCCGGCCACCAGGCGTTCGTGGACCAGGGCCGCGAGATGATGCGCCAGCACCACGACTCCCCGTCGGTCATCGGCTGGACGGTCTTCAACGAGGGCTGGGGCGAGTGGAACCGCGAGGAGACCGGCCGGATCGCGGAGGCGGTCAAGGCGGCCGACCCGACCCGCATCGTCAACGCCCACAGCGGGGTCAACTGCTGCAACTCGAAGGGTGACTCCGGCAAGGGCGACATCGTCGACCACCACGACTACAACAACACCGACCCGGCCTACCCCGACCACCGGGCGGCGCTGGACGGCGAGCACGGCGGCTTCACCCTGCGCGCCCCGGGCCACATGTGGCCGGGCGCCCCGACGGTGATCTACAGCGGCGTGGCCGACAAGGAGGCCCTGACCCGCACATACGTGGAGAACACCGAGAAGTACTACCTGGAGGCGGCGGGCGCCGAGCTGTCCGGGTCCGTCTACACCCAGATCTCCGACCTGGAGAACGAGCTCAACGGCCTCTACACGTACGACCGCCGGGAGATCAAGGTCGACCCGGCGCGGGTCCGCGCGATCAACCTGAAGGTCGTCGCGGCCGGCGCGGCCGCCGGACAGCGCGGCCCGGTCAAGGGCGGCGCCTCCTGGTCCCTGGACGAGGGCGCGGGCACGACGGCCCGCGACTCCGGCCCGGGCGGACGGACGCTCACGCTCGACGACGGGACGGGCTGGGGCGCCGGGGTCGGCGGAAGCGCCCTGACCTTCGACGGTCAGGGCCACTTCGCCCAGACGGACGGTCCCGTCATCGACACGACCACCAGCTACTCCGTGTCGGCGTGGGCGACCCTGGACTCCCTGCCGGGCAACTACGCGACGGTGGTCAGCCAGGACGGCCGGCGCCAGGAGAACCCCTTCTACCTCCAGTACGGCCAGGGCGCCTTCGCCTTCAGCACTCCGGGCGGCAACCGCGCCCGCCACGTCACCACTCCCGAACTCGGCCGCTGGTACCACCTGGTGGGCGTCCGGGACGCCGCCGAGAACGAGATCCGGCTGTACGTGGACGGGGTCCTGGCCGCCACGGCGGCCGCGGGTCCGGCCGATGTGAGCACGGGTCCGTTCGCGGTCGGCCGCGCCAGGTGGGGCGGCGGGAACGTCGACTTCTGGAAGGGCTCGGTCGACGCGGTGCACGCCTTCGACAAGGCGCTTTCCTCCGAGGAGGTGGCCGCGCTGCACGCAGCCGAGAAGCCGTAGGGGCGACGTTCCGGGGCGGCGCGGGAGGACCGCGCGGCCCCGGGATCCCCGGACCGCGGGCACGGGCCCGCGGTCCGGGCCTTCGGCATGCCCGGGAACCGCCCCTCGGGGCGGTCTCCGCGACGGCCGAAACCTGGTATGGACCTGACAAGCCTGTCCGGTTAGCGTGGCGTCGGCGCTCACTGAGAGCGCTCTCAAGGATGGCTCGCCCCCCACACCAGGAGGTCCCGTGAAACGCACCACCCCCCTGCGCGCCGCCATCGCCGCCGCGCTCCTGACGGTCGGCCTGGGCGCCGCCCAGGCCGGCGCGGCCCCACTTCCGGAGCCCGCGGCGGCGCCGTCCGCCTCGGCCGGACTCCTCGACGCCATGGGCCGCGACCTCGGGCTCACCGCGGCCGAGGCGGAGGAGCGGCTGAGCGCCGAGAAGGCCGCCGTCGAGGTGGAGAAGGCCGCCCGCCGGAGCGCGGGCGCGGCCTACGGAGGTTCCTGGTTCGACGCGGCGACCGGGCGGCTCGTCGTGGCCGTGACCGACCGCGCCGAGGAGGCGGAGGTCCGCGCCCTGGGCGCCGACACCCGCCTGGTCCGGCACAGCGCGGCCGCGCTGGACCGCGCCAAGGCCCGCATGGACACGCTGGGCGCGCCCGCCGGGGTGGCCGGCTGGCACGTCGACCCGAAGAGCAACAGCGTCGTGGTCGACGTCGTCCGCTCCGAGCGCGGCACCCCGGCCGTGCGGTCCTTCGTGGACCGGGCCCGGGCGGGCGGGCCCGTGACCGTCGCCGAGGCGGCGCAGGCCCCCCGGACGTACGCGGCCGGCACGGTCGGCGGCGACCCGTACTACACCGGCAACGTCCGCTGCTCGATCGGCTTCTCCGTCTACGGGGGCTTCGTGACGGCCGGGCACTGCGGCCGGGCCGGCGCGGCGGTGCGCGGCTGGGACGGCTCCGCGATGGGCACCTTCCAGGGCTCGTCGTTCCCCGGTGACGACTACGCGTACGTCTCGATCCACAGCGGCTGGTGGACGGTGCCGGTCGTGCTCGGCTGGGGCACCATCCCCGACCAGCTCGTCCGCGGGTCGGCCGAGGCCCCGGTGGGCTCCTCGATCTGCCGTTCCGGCTCCACCACGCACTGGCGCTGCGGAACGGTCCTGGCCAAGAACGAGACGGTGAACTACAGCCAGGGCGCCGTCTACCAGATGACCAAGACCAGCGTCTGCGCCGAGGGCGGCGACTCCGGCGGCTCGTTCCTCAGCGGTGACCAGGCCCAGGGCGTCACCTCCGGCGGCTGGGGCAACTGCTCCTCCGGCGGCGAGACCTGGTTCCAGCCGATCAACGAGATCCTCGGCCGGTACGGCCTGCGGCTCCACACCGCCTGAGTCCGTGACGCCGAACGGGGCCTTCCGGGCACCAGCGCCCGGAAGGCCCCGCGGTACGGCTCCCCGTCCGGCCCGAACGGGCCGGACGGGGTTCGCGTCAGGGAGCCCAGGGCGCCTCGACCGACCAGCTGCTGTCGGCGCCGAGTGTCTGGGGACGGTCGAAGCCCCCGCTGCCCGCGCCCGAGGCGAGGTACACCGCGGACTCGAAGTGGCGCAGGTAGGAGCCGGGGATGTTCAGCGACTCGAAGGTGACGCCGGTCCCGCCGATGCCCGGGCGGGCACAGAAGGTGGCGTCCTGGCGGAAGAGCGCGGTGCCGTCGTCGGTCGCCGTGCGGACCCGGCTGTCGGCGTGACGCAGGTACCGGCCGGGGTAGTTCACCGACTCGAACGAGTAGCACGAGGAGTCGGCGAGTCCGCGGCGCAGTGTGAAGGTGGCGTCCTGCTTCAGCAGGGTGCCGCTGCCCGCGTTCACGACCTCGGTCCACGCGAGGCTGTCGGCGTGCCGCAGGTAGCGGTCGGTGTGCCCCCAGGTGGTGACGCGCAGCGAGCGCCGCGCGTCGGTGGGCAGGAGCACCGAGCTGCGCCACAGGGCGGGCTCGCCGGTGTTCCAGGTCGCGTCGGCGGCGAAGGAGGACGCCGTGTCCCAGGCGTTCGGGCCGCCGCTGCGGGCGAGGTACACGCCGTCGGCGTAGTGACGCAGATAGGAGCCGGGGAAGTTGAGCGACTCGTACGAGGTGCCTCCGGCCGCGAGTCCGGTGCGGGCGCACCAGGTGGCGTCGGCCGCGAACGGCCCGCCGGTGTCGCCGTCGAGGCGGACCCGGCCGCCCGAGTGGCGCAGGTAGCGGCCCGGGAGGTTCACCGACTCGAAGGAGTAGCAGCGGGGGTCGGCGAGTCCGGTGACGGTGCGGAAGGAGGCGTCCTGGCGGGCCCCGTCGGCGGAGGCCGCGGTCAGCACGTCGGTCCGGGCCAGGGAGTCGGCGTGGCGGAGGTAGCGGTCGGTGTAGCCGGGGGTGGTGACCCGGAAGGAGCGGACGTGACCCAGGCTGAGGCCCGGTGTGGCGTTGAGGTTGCGGGAGGCGGCGATGAGGGCGCCGTGGGCGGCCCGGAGCCGGGCGGTGTCGACCTTCTGGACCCTGCGGTCGTAGCTGAACAGGCCGTTGTACTCGCCCTCGACGTCGGTGATCTCGGTGTAGACGTACGCGGACAGGCCCTTGGTGAGCATCAGCTGCTGGGTGTCGCGGACCATGCCGGTGTAGCGGTCGTCGAGCTGTGCGGCGCTGGACACCTGCTCGTAGGCGAAGAACCGTCCGTCGGGGCTGTATTCGTGGCCGGGGGTGCGCAGGCCGATGCCGCCGAACTCGCCGAGCACGGAGACCCGGGTGGCGGAGGGCCTGGGCCCGTCGGGTCCCGTGTAGACGTGCCAGTCGATGATGTCACCGGTGCCCGGATCGCCCTTGGAGGCACAGCAGTTGTAGCCGCTGTGCGGGTTCATCAGCCGGCCGGGGTCGTAGTTCTCCAGGTCGGTGGTGATCCGTCGGGTGTCGTCGAGGTTCCACTCCCCCCAGCCCTCGTTGAAGGGGACGTAGGTGACGACGGCGGGCGAGAAGCGGTGTTCGTCGATGATCTCGCGGGCCTCGGTCTCGAACTCGGAGATCTGGGCCGGGGTCCGGTCGGCGTCGAAGGCGAGGGTCGAGGGGATGTCCTGCCACACCAGCAGTCCGAGCCGGTCGGCGTGGTAGTACCAGCGGGCGGGTTCGACCTTGATGTGCTTGCGCACCATGTTGAAGCCGAGGTCCTTGTGCTTCTGCAGGTCGGAGGCGAGGGCGGCGTCGGTGGGCGCGGTGTAGAGGCCGTCGGGCCAGAACCCCTGGTCGAGGGTGCCGATCTGGAAGACGAACTCGCCGTTCAGGGTGGGCCTCATGACGCCGTTGACCAGCTTCTTGCCGATCTCCCGCATGCCGAAGTAGCTGGTGACGGTGTCCACGGCGGCACCCGACGGGTTGCGCAGGGTGACCCGCAGGTCGTAGAGGAAGGGGTCGTCGGGCGACCATCGCCGGGCGTTCGGCACGGGGACCGAGAACTCGGTGAAGCCGCCGGTGGCCGTGCCGACGACCTGGGCGCCGTTGAGCGCCTCGGCCTGGACGCTGTGGCCGCTGACGTCGCCCCGGGTGAAGACCTTGACGCGGGCGGTGTTCGTCGCGAGGTCGGCCCGGATGTCGACCGAGTAGATCGACGAGGCGGGGGTGGGTTCCAGCCAGACGGTCTGCCAGATGCCCGAGGTGGGCGTGTAGAAGATGCCGCTGGGGTTGACGGTCTGCTTGCCGACGGGCTGCTTCTCTCCGCGGCCGTCGGTGGGGTCGTAGACGCGCACGATCAGTTCGTTGGCGCCCGCGCGCAGCTGCGGGGTGACGTCGACCTCGAAGCGGTCGTAGCCGCCGCGGTGGCCGGTGACGCGGGTTCCGTTGACCCAGACGGTGGCCTCGTAGTCGACGGCGCCGAAGTGGAGCTGGACCCGGCGGCCGGACCAGTTCTGGGGCACGGTGAAGGTGCGGCGGTAGAACATCAGGTCGCGGTTGTCGTTGCGCATGATCCCGGAGAGCGCGGACTCCACCGGGTACGGGACGAGGATGCGCTCGGGCAGGGTCTGACCGACCGGCGGCGCGGCGTTTCGGTCGACGTTGCCGGCACCGTCGACGGGCGGGTTGAGGAACTCCCACTCCCCGTTCAGGGACATCCAGTCGGGCCGCGTCATCTGGGGGCGCGGGTAGTCGGGCAGCGGGTTCGTGGTGGACACCTGGGAGGTCCACGGGGTGGTCAGGGGCGGCGTCTTCGGGACGACGGCGGAGGCGGCGGTGGTGCCGGTGAAGACAAGTCCTCCGGCCATCGCCAACAGGGCCGCCAGACAGGCGACGATGCGTCGCATCGAACTCCTCCTGGGCAGGACGGCGCCCGGACTCGCCGGCCCGCCGACCATCAGGATGGTCGAAGTCCGTTGAATCCGTGCGGAGTTGGCGAGCGGCTCACACAGCGGGCAAGTGCCCCGCTCCTCGGACGGGCCGAGGTGCCGGGGAACCTAACACGTAACAGTTCTCAACGGAATCCCCCGCGGAAAACCATGAAATCAAACAATTATCGCCGCATGGCACGGTCAGGTCCGTACCAGTATCTTGACATGCACATCTCAGCCCTCGATGCTGCCGACAGGGCTTACATCGTTGTACACGCGTCGAGCCGCTCACGGGAGTACCCATGCACGATGCACCCCGTCCAACGGACCCCCGACCGGCCGGGAGCGGCACCGGCGACCGGCCCGGACCCGATGCGGCCACGCCCTCGGCCGCCCGCGCCGCGGCGGGCCGGGCGGAGCCGGGCCCGAGGGCGCGCGCCAGGGCACCCTCCGGCCGGCCAGGGAGGCGATGCGGACCCCCCAACGCCCCCTTCCCCGAGGCCCCGACCCGCCCCCGCACTCCCTCAAGTCAGCCTTAAGCGAGCGTTAAGCCGCAGGTCACTCAGGAAAAGCGCAGGTCAGCGACGCGTAAGGAGTGACCGCTGACGTTGCCATGACAGTTACCCCTCCGTAATACTCACTGCCCGCGGACGACTTCGCGTCGCATTGAGAGCGCTCTCAGGCGACGCCTCGCGGGTTCGCCCCGCCCTGTCGCCCTCGTTCCCCGACCCCCACAGACAAGGGAGCACGCCCATGGCTGCTGCTCATCGCGCACGACGCTGGTCCTTCGGCGGCGTGGTGCTCGTCGTCACCGCCGCCCTCGTCGCGGCCGTCCTCATCTCGTTCAGCGGATCGGTCGCACCGCGGGCCGACGCCGCGGTCGCCGCGCAGACCTGGTCCGACGAATTCGACGGTGCGGCCGGCCGCGCACCCGACGGTGCCAAGTGGACTCTGGAGACCGGCGGTTCGGGCTACGGCAACCACGAGCTGCAGTACTACACCAACAGCACGTCCAACGCCGCGCTCGACGGCCAGGGCCACCTGGTCATCACGGCGAGGAAGAACACCGACGCCGGCCTCGGCTGCTGGTACGGGCAGTGTCAGTACACCTCGGCCCGGCTGAACACGGCCCGGACCTTCACCCAGGCGTACGGCCGCTTCGAGGCCCGCATCAAGATCCCGCGCGGCCAGGGCATCTGGCCCGCGTTCTGGATGCTCGGCAACGACCTCGGCACCGTGGGCTGGCCCAACAGCGGCGAGATCGACATCATGGAGAACATCGGCCGCGAGCCCAACACCGTGCACGGCACGGTGCACGGCCCCGGCTACTCGGGCGCGGGCGGCCTCGGCGCCGCGTACAGCCTGCCCGGCGGCCGCGCCTTCGCCGACGACTTCCACGTGTTCGCCGTCGACTGGAGCCCCACCGCGATCGTCTGGTCGGTGGACGGCACCACGTACAAGACGCTCACCCCGGCCGACACCGGCGGCAACAAGTGGGTCTTCGACCACCCGTTCTTCGTCATCCTCAACCTCGCGGTCGGCGGCGACTGGCCCGGCAGCCCCGACGGGTCCACGGCCTTCCCGCAGACGATGACCGTCGACTACGTCCGCGCCTCCTCCTCCGGCAGCGCGCCGGCCGCCCGCCCGATCCGCGGCATCGGCGGCATGTGCGTCGACGTGGCCGGTGCCTCCAGCGCCGACCGCACCCCCATCCAGCTCCACAACTGCACCGGGAACGCCGCCCAGCAGTGGACCGTCGGCAGCGACGGCACCGTCCGCGCCCTCGGCAAGTGCCTGGACGTGGCGGGCGGTTCCACGGCGGACGGCGCGGTCGTCCAGCTCTACACCTGCAACGGCACCAACGCCCAGAAGTGGACGTACACCGCCGCACACGACTTCACCAACGTCGGCGCCGGCAAGTGCCTGGACGCCAAGGGCAACTCCTCGGCCGACGGCACCCGGCTCCAGACCTGGACGTGCAACGGCGTGGCCGGCCAGAAGTGGACCCTCGGCTGACCGTCCCGACCCGGCGGACGGGCCCTCCCCTCCCGTCCGCCCCCTTCCCTCCCGGTCTCCCCGCATCCAATCGCTCCCCCACCCGACCTCACGCAGAACGGACCCCCACCGTGACGGCACGCCACCAGCGAACGATGTCCCGCAGAAAGATCCTCGCCGCGACCGCGGGCCTGGCCGTGGCGGTCCCCGCCGTGGCCAGCTGGCTCGAAGCCGGCGCCAGCGCGGCCACCACGCCCACGCTCCCCCTCGACCTGGTCAACACCACCGGCACCAACACGGTGTACGCCTACGTGCTGGGCCGCGACCCGGCCGCGGGCGGCAACTGGGCCTTCATCCAGGCCAACGGCTCCACCCTGTACCACCCGCCGGCCCCGGCCAACGACCAGACCCCGCTCGGCGCCGACTGCGCCATCGCGCTCAACGCGTCCGGCGCCGGGGCACGGAGGGTGACGCTGCCGCGCCTCTACAGCGGCCGCATCTACTTCTCCGTCGGCGCGAAGCTCACCTTCCTGATGAACCGCGGCGGCGGACTGGCCCTGCCGTCGGTGAGCAACCCCACCGACCCCAACGTGAACGTCCACCACGACTTCTGCGAATTCACCTTCAACGCCGATCAGTTGTACGCGAACATCACGTTCGTCGACATGGTCTCGCTGCCGATCGCCTTCCAGCTGGAGACCGGTCAGGGCACCCAGACGGTGCGCGGGCTGCCCTCCGACGGCCTGTCACGGGTCGCCTCGGCCCTGCGCGCCCAGTCCGCCGCCGACGGCAGCGACTGGAGCAGGCTCATCGTCACCAAGGGCGGGGGCGACCTGCGGGTCCTCAGCCCCAACCTGGCGATCCGCGGCAACAACGCGCTGTTCCGGGGGTACTTCGACAGCTACGTCGACGAGGTGTGGAACAAGTACCGCTCGACCGACCTCCGCATCGACACCCAGTTCACGTGGGGCACGCTCACCGGCCGGGTCAACGGCGACACCCTCACGTTCCCCGGGGCCGGCAGCTTCGCCAAACCGTCGACCCTGTCGATCTTCTCGTGCAGCGACGCGCCCTTCACCACGGGCAACGACCTGATGGGCAACCTCAGCGCACGGCTCGCCGCCGCGTTCAACCGCACCACCCTGCTGGACAACGCACACCAGCCCACCGCCGAGAACCCGGCCGCCTTCTACACCCGGCCCCGCACCAACCACTACGCCCGCATCCTGCACAACACCACCCCCGACCGCCTCGGATACGCCTTCCCGTACGACGACGTTCACCCGGCCGGTGTCGACTTCGAGGGCAAGGTGCAGTCCGGCAGCCCCGGCCGCTGGACCATCACCGTCGGCGGCGTGGCCGGCGGGGGCGGCACACCGAGCCCGACGCCGACCGCCACCGCCACGGGCGGCGGGGTCAGCGCCTTCGCCACCCTCCAGGCCGAGGCGTTCAACGCCCAGTCCGGAGCGCAGATCGAGCCGTGCTCCGACAGCGGAGGCGGCTCCGACGTCGGCCACCTGTCGAACGGCGACTGGCTCCGCTTCTCCTCCGTCGCCTTCGGCACCACCGGCGCCACCCGGTTCAGCGCCCGCGTGGCGTCCGGCGCCGCCGCCGGCGTCAGCGGCCTCGTCCAGGTCCGCCTCGGCAGCCCCACGGCCACCCCGGTCGGCAGCTTCGCCGTCGCCAACACCGGCGGCTGGCAGGCCTGGCGAACCGTGCCCGCCGACATCGGCCGCACCACGGGCACCCATGACGTCTACCTGACCTTCGACAGCGGCCAGCCCGCCGACTTCGTCAACGTCAACTGGTTCACCTTCGCCTGACGTCCCCTGTGCCGGGGTCCGCGTCCGCGCGGGCCCCGGCCTCGTCGTGACCGGCGGGGTGCGGGGCCCGCTCCCCGCCCCTTCAGTCCCCCTCCCTCAGGACGCCCCTCCGGCGGATCGCCCGGCCGGTGCGGCCACCGGGACGCGGGGGCACGCCCGCATGTGCAGGTCGCGGAGTTCGAGCGTGACGGCGGCGGCGAGGCGGCCGCGATGCTCGGTGAGGTGCTCCAGCCGCCACCGGGACGCGATGGTCGCGAGGGCGAGGGTGGTCTCGACCATGCTGAAGGAGTCGCCGACGCACTTGCGGGCGCCCGCGGCGAACGGGAGGAAGGCGTGGCGCGGCGGCCGGGGATGCGGTGAGGCCCAGCGGTCGGGGACGAACGCCTCGGGGTCGGGATACAGATCGGCGCGGTGGTGGATGAGATAGGGGCTGTACGCCACGCTGGTCCCGGTCGGCAGGCGGTACCCGCCGAGTTCGGTGTCCGTGGTGACCTTCCGCGTGAAGAACCAGCCCGGAGGGCGGAGCCGGAGGGTCTCGGTGACGACGCGTTCGGTCAGCGGCAGGCGCGGCAGGTCGGCGTGGGTCGCCGGCGCCCCGCCCAGGACGGCGTCGACCTCGGCGTGCAGTCGGCGCTCGACGTCGGGATGGCGTGCCAGGAGGTCCACGGCGGAGGACAGCGCGGCGGCGGTGCTCTCGATCCCGGCGAGGACGAAGGAGACGATCGTGTCGCTGATCTCGGCGCCGGTCATGCCGGGGCGGTCGTCCCCGGGATCGCGGGCCGCGACCAGGGCCGAGAGCAGGTCGCCGTGGTCGGCCCCGTCGGCGCGGCGCCGGCCGACGAGCCGCTCGACGGTGGCGTGGAGGCGGGCCCGGGCGGCCAGGTGGGCGCGGTTGCCGGGGGTGGGCAGGCGGTCCAGCGGCGGGACCAGGAACATGCGCCGGTAGAGGCTCCCGACCACGGTGGTGACGTCGTCGACGAGCCGGCCGTGCTCGGCCGGGGACAGCGCGTCGGAGAACAGGGTGGCGGTGATGATCCGCGAGCTGGTGTTCATCATCTCGGCGGGCACGTCGAGGATCCGGCCGGCGCTCCAGGCGTCGGTCGTCTCCTGGACGCAGGCGGTCATGACGCGCGCGTAGTCCGGGAGCCGGGCCGCGTGGAAGGCCGGCTGGGACAGCCGCCGGAGCCGTCGGTGCGCCTGGTGCGGGCAGGAGACCACGCCGTCGCCGATCACCTCGCGCAGACGGTCGTAGAGCGGACCGCCCTTGTCGAAGACGCGGTCGTCCAGCAGGGCACGGCGGGTCAGTTCCGGATCGCAGATGACGACGATGCCGGCGGGGCCGAGCCGGACGCGGACCAGATCGCCGTGGGCGGGCAGCGAGTTCAGGAACGCCAGGGGGTCCCGCAGCAGCGGCACGACGTGCCCGAGCAGGGGCAGCGCCCGGGGAGCGGCGGGGATCGATCGGAAGTCCTTCATGACGCGGTGCGGCTCCTCTGGGTGGTCCCGGCACGGGGAGGGGCGGGACCCGCCGGGTCGGTGGGCGGTGTTCAGAGCAGCCTGGTGGGGGGACAGCGGCCGGTGCGGAACGCCGCAGCTCAGGGGCGGTCACCCGGGTCGCCGTCGGGTTGACGCCCGGCGGCGCGGCCGGCTGCGGGAAGGGGACGCACCTGCGGAGGTGCCTCGGCCGTACGTCCCGGTGGTGTACCGCCGTTACTCCCCCGGGAGCAGTCCGGGCCGTGCGCGCTGCTCGCGATGACGACGCTGCTGCCCACCCTGCTCGGGGCCTCCGGTTTCGTCGTCGAGGACATCCGCCCGGCCGAACTCCTCGTCGCCATCCGCACCGTGGCCGCGGGCGACGCCCTCTTCTCCCCCCTCACCGTCAAGACTCACGTCAGCCGCATCATGGGTCGCCTCTCCGTCCGCGACCGTGCTCCACTCGTCATCGTCGCCTACGAGTCGGGCCTGGTGGCACCGGGGCGCCAGCCGGCCCGGCGGCGGGTCAGCGCGGGGGGTCGAGGAGGTGGGCGCCGTTGTTGCGGACGTTGTTGACGGCGGCGGAGACGGGGCGGACGGTGAGGAGACCGTCGGCGGGGCTGGTGAGCAGGGCGCGGAGGTCGTCGGTGTCCTGGTGGTGGGGGTCGAGCCAGGTGTCGTAATGGTCGGGGGTGAGGGCGAGGGGCATGCGGGGGTGGACGCGGCCCGCGGCGTCGGTGGCCTCGGTGGTGATGATCGTGCAGGTGGTCAGCCAGGCCTCGGGGTCGTCGTCGGCGGCGACGTCGGGATTGCGCCAGTACTCGTAGAGGCCGGCCATGGCCATCACCTGGCCGTCGGAGGGGGTGATGAAGTACGGCTGCTTGCGGACCTTGCCCGTCGCCTCGTCCTTGAGCGGTTCCCACTCGTAGAAGCCGTCGGCCGGCAGCAGGCAGCGGCGTCTGGCGAAGGCGCGCCGGTAGGCGGGCTTCTCGTGGACGGTCTCCACCCGGGCGTTGATCATCCGGGAGCCGATCTTCGGGTCCTTGGCCCAGGAGGGGACGAGTCCCCACTTCACCGCCCGGAGCCGGCGGGTGACCTCCCCGCCTTCGCCGTGGCCGGCGCGTTCGAGGATCGCGTAGACCTCGTCGGTCGGGGCGACGTTCCAGCTGGGCGCCAGGGCCTCCTCGGGGCGCCATTCGGTCACCTGGAAGAGCTGGGTGAGGTCCTCGGGACTGCGAGTGGATGTGTAGCGGCCGCACATGGGGCCACTGTGTCACGCCGTCCGGCGCCGGGGGTGGGGAAACGGCGATCGTCCCGACGCCGGGGGCCGGTTCCGCCGGGGCCGGCCGGGTGGGCCGGCCCCGGCGGAGGGGGTCACCCGGTGTGGGTGGACAGGGTGACGCCGCTGAAGTCCTGGGCGGCGGCGAGGCTGAAGTAGACCCATCCGGAGGGCGGGTTGTCGATCGTCAGGGTCTCGCCGTTGCCGCTGGAGGTGGACTTGGCGAGGTGGCTGCCGGTGGTGGCCCAGCTGCCGCCGCCGTAGTAGAGGTCGGCGTCGCCCGTGCCGCCGCTGCTGGTGAGGCTCAGCCGGCGGACCCCGGCGGGCAGGTACACGAAGTGGTAGCTGTAGTTGCCTGCGGCGGCCGTGAGGTGGTCGCGGCGGCAGTCGCCGTCGAACTGGCGGGGGTCGGCGAGGGTGCAGAGCGGGCTGGTCGGGGCGGCGGGGGCCTCGGGGAGCGGACCGCAGTCGTCCGTCGCGCAGGTGGTGGTCAGCCAGGTCGCGAACCCGGCGTCGTAGCGTGTGCCGATCGTCTGCTTGAGGAAGACGCGGGCGCCGTTCCAGTCGCCGCTGCGGTACCGGCCGAGGACGGTCTGCACGTCGGCGGGGTGGGCCTGGAGCATGTAGCGGACCGCGAGGAAGCCCCAGCGGTAGACCCGGCCGGAACTGACCTCGGGGTCCTCGTCCTGGCCGTAGACGGTGTCGAAGAGCTCGCTCAGCCTGTAGGTCTGCCTGCCGGCCTCGGCGATCGCGTCGGCGTTGCGCTCGTCGCGGTAGCCGAAGGAGATGTTCTCGGCGATGCCCTCGACCCACCAGATGGTCGGCGTCGTCATGCCGGCCTCGAAGTCGCCGTACATGTCGAAGCGGCCGTCGAGGTAGTGGGTGTACTCGTGGTTGAGGTTCCAGATCTGGAAGTCGGGGCGCAGCCAGTGGGCCTCGTGGGCGATGAAGCGGGCCTGGTTGCCGGGGGCCGCCGGGTTGCCCTCCTCGTACATGCCGCCGTTGTCGACGTCGATGTCGTAGATGGCCCAGGCGTACAGGGCGTACTGGGTGTAGTCGTCGAAGACGACGACCTCGAGGTCGGTGTTCACGTCACCGGGGATGGCGCCCTGGTCGCCGATGATCCGGTGGAAGTAGGCGTCCTGGTTCACGAGGCTGGTGCAGGTGCCGGCCAGCTGGCCGGGGGACATGTCCTGGGCGCGGATCCTCAGCGCGGGCGTGCAG
Organism: Streptomyces sp. NPDC104202; assembly: GCF_055584185.1. Classification (NCBI taxonomy): domain Bacteria; kingdom Bacillati; phylum Actinomycetota; class Actinomycetes; order Kitasatosporales; family Streptomycetaceae; genus Streptomyces; species Streptomyces sp. NPDC104202. The sequence continues at coordinate 27,605 of NZ_JBVJMN010000035.1, forward strand.
GTGTGCTGGAGGGGCAGGATCGCCGGGAGGACGCGGCCGCCCAGGTCGCAGATGGCGTAGGCGGCGCAGTTGCCGCGGTCGTACTGGCGCGTGTACCAGCCGAGGTTCATGGTGAGCGGCGCGGTGGGGCCGACGTTGGGGTAGCGGTTGATCAGGTCCTTCAGGAGCGGGCGGACGCGGTCCTTGAGCTCGGGGACGTCGAGGGCGTAGCCGAGGTAGCGGCCGACGTTGCTGACGGTGTCGAGGCGGTTGAGCTGTGCTCCGTTGCGGGTGACGAAGCCGGCCCAGGTGTCGAGCAGGGCGGGGTCGGCCTTGAGGGCGGCGCGCCAGCCGCGGGCGTCGTTCTTGGCCTTGAAGCCGTTCTCGACGACCCATTCGACGTGCTGCATCGCGAGGTTCATGCGGGCGGGCCAGGTGGCGTCGTAGCCGGCGAGCATCCACTTGACGACGCCGGCGTACCGGCCGGCGGTGTGGGTGCTGTCGATGAGCGTGACGACCTCGTTGAGGATCTCGCCGTTGGCGTCGGTGACGTCCTTGCTGCGCGGCGCGGCGAAGAAGGCGTCCAGGGCGCCGCGGGCCGCGCCGTCCAGCGTCGTGCCGTAGTCGCCGACGACGTCCGCGTGGTTGTCCTGCACGTAGTAGCCGGCGCGCAGGAACAGCACCAGCTGACCGGTCGCGGCCCGGTTGTCGCCGGGGTAGGTCGTGGAGGCGTCGCGCAACGCGTCGGCGACGGTGACCATCTGGGCTTCGCGGAAGGTCTTGCGGGCGTTCTCGCCGGTCAGGCCGAAGAGGGGGTAGGTGCAGTCGATCCGGGGCAGCGCCTTGAGTTCCCGGACCAGCGCGGCGCCCGTCGCGTCCATGACGCGGGACAGGTCGCCGCAGTCGTCGGCGGCGGCCGAGGAGCGGTTCCTGGCCGTGGCGGTCGGGGTGGCGGTCGGCGCGGGCGGGACGGTCTCCTCGGTGCCGTCCTGCGAGGAGAGGTGGAAACGGGGGTTGCTGTTCGTCGCGTCGGGCGACTTGGGGACGGGGCGAGAGCGGGGCGCCGGGTCAGCCATCGTCCGTACGGTCGCGCCGGTCGGGGCCGTGGCGCCGGCGGAGGCGGCCTGACTCTGCGGCGCGAGCAGGCCGAGCGTGATCAGGACCGCGGCGCCGAGCGCCGGAAGTCTGCGCGCGTGGTCCTTCGATATCCGGAAGGGGTGCATCTGTGGGGGCCTCCGGGGCCGTTGTGGCCGCGTGCTGGGACACGAGGCAGTTGATGTGTGACGTGTAAAATTTCACATGTCGCACTTCACTGGAAGCCTTCGGACCGGATTACTCGCGCTCCGCAACTGATTCGTTGTCAACGACCGCGTCGTGCGTAGGCGGTGGTGATCTCCGTCCAGCGGGCCGCCTGGGCTGGGCTCAGGGGGCCGCGCAGGGAGGCGAGTTTGAGGAGGTTGGCCTCGGCGTCGGCGGTGAGGGTCTGGGCCTCGGCGGTGTAGTGGTCGTCGACGAGGGCGGCCAGCTCGGCGGCGTCGAGGGCGGGCGAGAGCCGGGCGGCGATGCGGTTGAGGTTGCGGTACGACCCCTGGAGCCGGAAGGGCGGTTCGGTGCGGGTGTCGTCGGCGCGGCCGGCGGAGGCGATGTAGGCCGCGTTGACGGCGAGGACGGTGTCGCGGGCCGTGAGCAGATGGCGCAGGAGGGCGAGGAGGCGGTCCAGGTCGGCGGGGGCGTAAGGGTGGGCGAGACGGTCGCGGCGCGCGGTCGGGTCGTCGGAGGCCAGCCGGACCAGGAGTTCCAGGTCGGCCCGGTCGCGTCCGCCGAGCGGGGCGAGGTCGGGGTGGGAGGTGAGGGCGTTCTCGACGAAGCTCAGGGCGAAGGCGTCCTCCTTTCCGGTGAGGACGTCGCCGAGGTTCCACACGTCGGCCCGGTTGGCGAGCATGTCGGGCACGCGGAAGAGGTGCCCGTCCTCCGTGTAGGGGTTGCCGGCCATGCAGACGGCGAAGCGTTTGCCCCGGAGGTCGTGGCCGTCGAGGGTCCGGGTCGCGTCGCAGAGGGGGATGAACTTCTGGAGGAACTCGGGGGCGGTGTGCTGGATGTCGTCGACGTACAGCAGCACGTTGTTCGCCGCCGAGAGGGCGAAGCCGATCTTCTCCAGTTCCCGGCGGGCGGCGGCGTCGGGCGCCTCGGCGGGGTCGAGCGAGGTCGTGCCCTGGCCGAGGGCCGGGCCGTCGACCTTGACCAGGAGGAGGCCGAGGCGGTCGGCGACGTACTCGACCAGGGTGGTCTTACCGTAGCCCGGCGGGGAGAGGAGCAGGAGGAGGCTGTGGGAGTCGGTGCGCTTGGCGTCGCCCCGCGCGCCGATCTGGCGGGCGAGGTTGTCGCCGATCAGCGGCAGGTACACCTCGTCGACGAGCCGGTTGCGGACGAAGGACGACATGACGCGGGGGCGGTACTCGGCCAGGCGCAGGCGGGCCCGTTCGGCGGTGAGGAGCTCGGCGCGGCGGTGCTGGTAGGCGCGGAAGGCCGGGACGTCCCGCTCGGCGAAGGCGCCGGTCCGGGTGAGGAACTCGTCGAGCCGCAGCGTGAGCGTGCGCCCTTCCAGGCGCGGATGGGCGCCGAGGAGACCGCCGACGGTGGCGGTGGTGGGGGCGTCCACCTCGTAGCGGTCCAGCTCCGGGTGGAGTGCGACGGCGACGGCCTCGGCGAGTACGCCCTCGTCGGGGCGCTCGCCGGACGACGCGGCGTAGGCGGTGAGCCACGCCTCGACGAGTTGCCTGCGGGCGTGGGGCTCGGTGACGACGTCGAGGGCGTCGTCGAAGCCGGCGGTGCCGACGGTGTGGCGGAACGTGTCCAGGAGGGTGCGGGCCGCGCCGGAGACGGCGAAGCCCGCCGGGCCGGTGGCGAGTTCGTCGACGAGGTAGGCGGCGGCGGTCGGGTCGCCGATGTGCTCGGCGAGTTCGCGGCGGAGTCCGTCGACGGCCGAGGCGGCGCCGAAGAGGTCGCGGGCGCGGGTGAGGGCGACCGCGCGGTGGGTGAACTGGGCGCGGGTGTCGGGGGTGGTCGCGCGGGCCCAGAAGTCCTGGGCGGCGGCCCGCGCCGCGCCGGGGTGGCGCAGCAGTCCGGCCCCCTCGTGCAGCCCGAGGACCGCCGTGAGGATCGCGGCCGCGTCGTGGTCGTGGACGCCGCGCTCGTAGCCCTCGTCGTAGGCGGCCTCCGCCGTCCGGCGCGCGAGGGCTTCGAGGTCCGTGCTCCGGAGGACGTCGGCGGAGTGGGTGGCGAGGAGGCGTGCGGCCAGGTGCTCGGAGCGGTAGACGTCGGGCGACTCGGAGGGAAGGGTCCGCTCCCAGAGGGGCCGGGTCGCGGTGAACCCGGGGTCGGTGACGGGCGCGCGGTAGTCGGTGCCGGTGACGGCCAGGGCGAGGGAGTCCCCGGTGGGGACGAGGGTCAGTTCGGGCGCCTGCCGGTTGACGGCGAAGAGGTGCCGGCCGAGCCGGATCGTGTCCCCGCCGTCGGTGTACAGGTCGGTGCGGTCGCGCAGGGCACGACGGGCTTCCTGGCGGGCGGCGGCGAGCCGCCCGTCCACTTCCTCGGCGTGGACCTGGTCGCCGAGTTCCCGCAGTTCGCCGGCGGTGCGACGGGCCCGGGCGACCATGGGGTCGGAGGCGAAGTAGGTGTGGACCTCGTCGAGGTCGCCCAGGGCGGCGGCGCGCCGGGCGATCGTCTCCAGGACCCGGTCGGCGGATGCGGCGAGACGCTCCGCGCGCCGGGCTCGGGCGTCCAGGAGGGACTGTCTGCGGGCGGTGAAGGCGGTGTGGATCTCGGTGCGCCGGTCGCCGATCTCGTCCAGGAAGCCGTCGTGCTCGGCGAAGCGGGACTCCACGTTCTCCAGCTGGAGGAGGAGGCGGCCCAGTTCCTCGTCGGAGCGCTCGGGGGTGTCGGCCGCGGCGAGCGCTCCGGTGACGGCCTGGGCGAGCAGGGCGAGTTCGGCGGCGAACTCCGCCCGGCCCTCCTGGTCGAGGAGTTCGGCGCGGCGGGCGGAGAGGACGGCACGGGCGCGGTTCAGGGCGCCGAGGACGTCGGCGATGCGCTCCAGGACGGCGGTGCGGACGGTCGCGTCGGCGATGTCGAGGCCGGCGACGATCTCGCTGAGGGTCCCCAGTCCGAGGGTGTGGGTGTCGAGCCGGTCGCGGAGGGGTCCCGCCGCCGCGGCGCTGGTGAGCGCGCCGGCTTCGTCGGTGAGCCGGGCGGCGTCGGCATGGTGGGCGGTGAAGGCGTCGTCGCGGCGGAGGAAGGCGACGGCCCGGCGGGCTGCGGCCTCGATGTCGGCCTCGACGTCGGCGGCGAGGGCGTCGACGGCCTCGGTCCGGGCGTGCGGCATCTCCTTGAGCGTGGTCAGGTGGCCGTGGGCCCGGCGGAGTTCGGTGATCCGCGCGATCCACTCCTCGGCCGTGGCGGGGGCCTCGCCCCGGAGGCGGCGGACCAGCCCGGCGATGGTCCCGCCGGCCTCCTCCAGGGCCTCGGCCGCCGCCCTGGTGAGCTTCTCGACGGCCGCGAACTCGTCGAGGACCTGCGCGGCGGTGGCGCGCAGTGCGGCCAGGGGGGTGTGCAGGTCCCCCGCCTCGGGGGCGTCGAGCCAGTGGTGGGTGTCGGCCGCGCGCACGCAGGCGGCGACGAGCGCCTCGTGGACGGGGCCCGCGGGGGTGAGTTCGGTGGCCTGCCGGGCGACGGACAGGCAGTCGGAGATGCCCCGGACGAGGTCGGCGTCGCCGATGCGGGCCAGCGGGCCCTCGGCCGGCGGCGGTACATGGGTGTCGGCGACGTACGGGGTCCGCCAGATCTGCACCGGGTGCACGCGGCCCGGCTCCTCGTCCTCGGCCCGCAGGACGATCATCGTCCCGTCGTCGAGGAGGGCGTGGCCGCGGCAGGAGAGCGGGGTGGCGATCTCCTTGCGGATGAGGTTGTACGGGAGGAGGAGACCGCGGCCCGCCTCCTGGGCGTGGAAGACGAAGAGGATGTCCTCGCCGTTCGGCGAGCGGACGGCCCGCTCGAACGTCAGCTCGGCCGTCGGTGTGTCGAAGGTCTTGACGACGCCGGAGGCGAGGCAGTGGCCGCCGGGGAACACGACGCCCTCGTCGTCGGGCAGCCGCAGGCACGCCTGCCCGAGGCCGTCGAGCCGGACCACGGTCCCGGTCAGGGTGTTGAGGACGAGGTGCCGTCGGGTCTCCTCCTTGTACGGGCGGACCCGGATGAGGAGGAGGGCGCCGACGGTCGCGTGCGCGACCTCCGCGTCGGCCAGGGACTGCAGGGGCTCCTCGACGGGTTCGGTGTGGACGCCGTCGCCGGTGCCGGTGTCGTTCGCGGTCTTCACCGTCAGCCGCCCGCCGACGGTGGAGACGAAGGCGCGGCCGCCGAGCGAGATGTGCGGGTGCCTGCCCTGCACGTGGTCGTCGCGGGTGGTCTCCACCCACGCGACGTCGTGCGCGGGAGGCAGGACGTGGTCGCGCTCGCCCTGTGCGTCGAGGAAGGCCGTCTCTCCGGACGGTCCCACCGACCAGCGCAGGACGCGCAGGTCGTCGGCCTGCTCACCGGTCTGGAAGACGGCGAGCAGCCGGTTCTCCACGCGCCGCAGCCGCAGCAGCCGGGCGCCCCGGAAGTAGCGGTGGAGTGCCGTGAACTCCTTGACGAAGTCGGGGTCGTCGAGCAGCCCGGGGACGGCGTCCTCGGGCAGCGGGTTCAGGTCGCGGTCGTACAGGGCGAGGACGTCGGCGACGGTGGTCCCGCCCTGACGCCCCGCGGTGGCCGTGTGCCGGCCGTGGAGCAGGACGCCGTCCCCGACGGCGACGACGTCCCGGGAGAGGCAGCTCCGCTCGGTGCGCAGGCGTTCGGTGCCGGTGAGGGCGAGTCCGCCGGAGCCGAAGGCGGCGGTGCGCGCCTCGTTCAGGGCGACGGCGCGCCGGGACAGTTCCGCCGCCTGCGCGGCGAGGCGGCCGCGCAGCACGGCGTAGGTGTCCTGGTCGATCCGGGTGCTCATGCCGTTCCACTCCTCGTACCGATGCGACGGAGGTCCGGTGCCGGCACCCCCGTGGCCGGCACCGGACCTCATGGACCACTCCTCGGGGGAGGGTCAGTTCCTGGACGCGCCGTTGAGCGCGCCGGGCCCGGCCTGCGCCGGGTTCTCGCCCGGGGTCACCGCGTCGAGCACCCCGGACTTCACGACCTTGGCGAGCAGCGCCGAGACGCTGAGGTTCTGCACGGCGGCGCTGGAGAGGGACCCGAGCACCGCGGTCAGGTCCTCGGTGAAGGAACCCTCGCCGTCGAGCCAGGGCCCGGCGAGCGTCCGCGCGGTCCGCGAGTGGTCCACGAAGCCGTCGACGGACTTGCCGAGGGCGATCGACTGGACCAGGCGGTCGAGGAAGACCGACTCGCCCCCGACGATGTTGATGTCGGCGTTCTCCAGGCCGGTCGCGAGGACCGTGGCCTGGGCCTCCGCGACCTGGCGCTGCACTTCGAGCCCGGCGAGGCGGACGTCCTTCTCGGCCTCCAGGCGCAGCCGGTACTCCTCGTGGGTGCGGGACGCCTCGTCGAGCGCCGCCATCGCGGCCGCCTTCTCGGTCAGCCCGGCCGCCTCGGCCTTGAGCTTCTCCCCGATCGCGGTCGCCTCGGCGAGCGCCATCTCCCGGGTGCCGGCCGCCTCGGCCAGCGCCTTCTCGCGCGTGCCGGCCGCCTCGGCGCGCAGCCGTGCCTCGGTGGCCTCGGCCTCGGCCCGGCCGGCCTTCTCGATCGCGTCGGCCTCCCGCTCCCGCACCTGCGCGGCGGCCAGCCCCTCGGCCGCCGCCTCGGCCTGGATGCCCTCGGCGAGGCGGATCTTGGCGCGTGCCTCCATGTCGGCCGCCTTGTGGCGGGCCTCGGCGAGCGTGAGCTCCTCTGCGGCCCGGTGGACGGCGGCCTGCTCGGCGGCCTCGGCGGCCTTGATGTCCTTGACCAGCCTCTCCTGGGCCTCGGCCTCGGCCGCGATGACGACGGCCTGACGGCCCCGCTCGGCCTCCTCCACGGCCCGGAGCCGCTTGATGGACTCCTCCTGCTCGGCCACGGTGCGGTCCACCGCGACGCGCTCGCGGATCACCTCGGCGATGTCACGCCGTTCCGCCTCGACCTCCTTCTCGGCGGAGATGCGGGTGAGTTCGGTCTCGCGGTCGCGGGCGATGACCTCCAGCATCCGGTCCTTCTCGATCCGCTCGTTCTCGACGGCGATGACCCGTTCGCGGTTCTTCTGCGCGACGGCGACCTCGCGGGCCTGGTTCTCCCGCTGGATGCCGAGCTGTTCCTCCGTCCGCAGGAAGGCGCTCTGGGCGCGCAGGCGCTCCTCCTCGACGACCCGGGCGGTCTCGGCCTCCTCCCGGGCCCGTACGGTGTCGATCTCGCGCTTCTGCTTGATCTCGGCGTCGGCCTGGCGGCGCTCCAGTTCGAGGATGGCCTCGCGGGCGTCCACGTTCTGCCGGGTGATCTCCTTCTGCTCGTTCTGGCGGTACTCGTTGGTGCGGACGTTCTCGACGGCCGTCAGCTCGGTGATCTTGCGGATGCCCTGGGCGTCCAGGATGTTGCCAGGGTCGAGATGGGTGAGCGGGGTCTGCTCCAGGTAGTCGATCGCCGCGTCCTCCAGGCTGTAGCCGTTGAGGTCGATGCCGATGATCTCGATGATGCGGAAGCGCAGTTCCTCGCGCTTGGTGTACAGGTCGGTGAAGTCCAGCTGCTTGCCGACGGTCTTCAGCGCCTCGGAGAACTTGGCGTTGAACAGCTCCTGCAGCGTCTCCTTGTCGCTGGCGCGTGCCGTGCCGATGGCCTGGGCGACCTTGATGACGTCCTCGACGGTCTTGTTGACCCGGACGAAGAACGAGATGCGGATGTCGGCACGGATGTTGTCGCGGCAGATGAGCCCGTCGCGGCCGGTGCGGCTGATCTCGATGGTCTTCACCGAGATGTCCATGACCTCGGCCTTGTGGAGCACGGGCAGGACGACCTGCCCGGTGAAGGTGACGTCGACCTTGCGCATCTTGGAGACGATGAGCGCCTTGCCCTGCTCCACCTTGCGGAACAGCCGGCTGAGCACGAACAGGAGGGCGAGGGCGACGAGCAGGGCAACGGCGACGAGCAGGCCGATGCCCAGGGTGATGGCATCCATGGGAATCCCCGAGTCGGTCGAAGAGGAGGCACGCGCGGCCGGACGGCGATGCGGGGCCCGCGTGCTCGTGGCACGCGGGGTCCGTCTCGCCGGTGCCGCCGGCGCGTGGCGCGGCACGCTGCCGCGGGGCGCCGACGCGGCCGGGGCCGTGCCGGAGGGTCGGGTACGACGGGCTGGCCGTCCCGTGCGTGACTCAGGTCCGGTCGGGGTCCGTGCCCGTCCGCGGCACGCGGAGGGACACGGTCCGGCCGGCGAAGTCCTGCCGGGACGGCCCGGGTTCGTCGGGGACCGGCTGCCGCAGCGGCGCCGTCGCGCGGCGTCGAGGGCGGCGCGGGGAGGAACCCGCCATGAGGAAGCCCGCGCCCGCCCGCGGCGCGCGCAGGGGTACGGGGCGCGCGGAGGCGGTCCGATCCGTCATCACTCTCCCCCTCGGTGCGCGCCGCACGCGGCTTCCCGTCCCCGGCATTCCGCCGGTGATGTCCCCCCGGCCACCTCATGCTGACAGGGAGCCCTGGTTGCCCGCATTGCCGTGACCCGGCAGTCTTGACGCGTTCTTGATGCCGGTGGCAGCCCGTGGGATCGTGCCGCCGGCCCGGCTCCCCGGCGGGGAGCCACGGTCGACGGTGGGGAAGCGGGGGCGGCATGACGGAGCGGGACATACCCGAGGAGTACCTGGAGGGGTACACGGCGGCGCTGGCCGACGCCTGTGCGACCGGTCGCAGGCTGCGGCGCGACGAACTGGACGTGCTGCGCGCGCGGGGCGAGCGGGCCGCCGAAGCGGGTGTCGGTCTGCGGGAGTCGGTCCGAAGCCATCTCGCCGCCGCCCAGGACCTGTGGCGGGAGCTGCCTCCGGCCGCGGCCGGTCACCTCCTTGCCGCCGTCGAGTGGGCCGTGGACGCATTCGCCGAGGGGCACGAGCGGGCCCAGCGGCTGGCGATCCGTCAGGAGGAGGCGTTCCGGCGGGAGTTCATCGACGACCTGCTGCACGGGCGGAGCGACCTGGGGCGTCTCGCCGAGCGCGCCGAGCGTTTCGGTCTGCTGCTCGCCCAGGCGCACGCCGTGGCGGTGGCGCAGGGCCGCGTGCCGTACGACGACGGCTGCCCCGAGACGCGGCACGTGGAGTCGTCCCTGGTGGCCCGCTTCGGGCACCGCCGCATCCTGCTCACCACGAAGGACGGGCGGCTGATCTGCGTCGCGCCGGCGGACGAGCCCGACGTGCTGACGTTCTTCGCCAAGCAGGCGTACGCGGCGACCGACGGCGGGCAGGTCGCCGTCGGGCGGGCGCACACCGGGCCGGGCGGCGTCGTCCACTCCTACGAGGAAGCCCTGAACGCACTCGACCTGGCCACCCGCATGGAGCTGAACGAACCGGTCCTGCACGCCGCCGACCTGCTGGTCTACCCCGTCCTCACACGGGACCGGCAGGCCATGGCCGATCTGGTCGTCAGCATCCTGGGCCCGCTCCGGGAGGCCCGCGGGGGCGCCCAGCCGCTCATCGACACCCTGGCCTCGTACTTCGACACGGGCTGCGTCGCCGCCGAGGCCGCCCGGCGGCTGAACCTCAGCGTCCGGGCCGTCACCTACCGGCTGGACCGCATCCACCGGCTGACCGGGTCGGACCCCGGCGACCCGGTCCACCGCTACACCCTCCAGACGGCGGTGATCGGCGCCCGTCTGCTCGGCTGGCCCGACCGGGAGCTGTGAGGAGAAGCGGTCGACGTGCCGGGCTCGCCGGTCCCTCCCCGCGGCTCACCCCGGCAGCCGGGCCCGGAACTGGGCGAGGAGGAGCTCCAGCGTGTCGGGGAAGGCCGAGCCGGCCATCGCGGGCAGGTGGTCGAGCACGGCCCTGAGGTGGGGGTGGGAGTCCGCCGCCAGGCCGCGTTCGGCGCCGGCCCACGCCGACGCGTTCCGCTTCTTCTGCTCGCTGTCGAGGTCGCGGACCTCGGCGTCCAGCGCCGCGTGGGCGAGGACGGTGTCGATGAAGACGTGGTAGTGCCGCACGGCGTCGGCCGGCGGGAATCCGGCCCGCAGGAGGATGCCGAGGCCGGTGTCGACGGCCTGGTACTCGGCGGGCCCGGCGGTGAACCGGGAGGCGCGGACGGCGGCCAGCCGGGGATGGCGGAGCACCGAGCGGTGGACGCGGGTCGCGAAGTCCCGCAGGGCCTCGGTCCAGTCCTCGCCCGGGGTGAAGCCCTCCAGGGACTCGCCGATGAGCCGGTCGGCGACCGCGAGGAGGAGCGCGTCGGTGTTGGCGAAGTACCGGTAGACGGCCGACGGGTCGCATCCCAGCGCCTCGCCGAGCCGGCGGACCGTGAGGGCCCGCCCGCCCGGTGCCTCGATGAGCTCCAGCGCGGCCGTGACGATCAGCTCCTCGCTGAGCACGGTGCCGCCCCGGGTGGGCCGTCGGCGTCTGCGCCCGACGGGGATGCGCTGGGGATCCGGCATGTCGCCCTCCGTGTCGACGGCCGCCCCCGTGGCGGGACGTCCGGCTCCGCTCTTATGACAACTTATTGACGCAACTATGGCACGGCGGTTTCATCGGCGCACAGCCCTCGTCCGCCGCCGTCCGGGAGACCCGTTTCCCCAGGCCGCGGCCGGACCGGGTTCCCGCCACCCCAAGGAGTGCTCCATGGCCGCCGTCCTCCCCGAGACGCCACCGCCCGCGCCGACGATGCGGCGCACGCTGGGCGTCCGCGACGGGATCGCCATCGCGGCGTCCAGCACCGCCGCGACCACCAGCATCGGCATCGGCATGGGGGCGCTCGCCCTGTACGCGGGCCGGCAGACGCCCGCGCTGCTGCTGGTCGCCGTGGTGCCGATCCTCGGGATCGCGCTGTCGTACGCCCGGCTGAACCGCACCGAGCCGAACTGCGGGAACGGCTACACCTGGGTCGGCCGCAGCCTGGGCGCCTGGCCCGGCTTCCTGACCGGCTGGGTGGTCCTCGTCGCGAACATCGTGTTCATGGCGTACACGGGCGCCGTCACCGGCTCGGTGATCCTGCAGTTCGCGAACAAGCTGGGGGTGCGGAACCTGTTCGGCGTCGCGCTGGACCCGGGCTCCACCGGGGTCAGCACGGTGGTCGGCCTGGTGGCGCTGGTGCTGGTCACGGTGACGGCCGTGACGGGGGTGCGGTCCGCGACGCGCCTGCAGTGGGCCCTGCTCGTCTTCGAGTACGCCGTGCTCCTGGTGTTCTGCACGTGGGCGATCGTCTCGGGCGACCAGCCGTTCTCGTGGGACTGGCTCGACCCGTTCGCGATCGGGTCCGCGCAGTCCCTGGCCCAGGGGCTGGTCCTGGCGGTGTTCGTGTTCTGGGGCTGGGACGCGGCCTTCACCGTGAACGAGGAGACGAGGAACCCCTCCGACGCCTCCCGGGGCGGCTTCATCGCCCTGCTCGCCATGCTCGGGCTGCTCGTCTTCGCGGCGATCGCGTTCCAGCGGGTGATGGACGACGGCGAGCTCATCGCCCAGGGGCCGCAGGCCCTGACCCACCTCGGCGGCACGCTGGCGCCGGAGCCGTGGGGATCGCTCCCCCTGGCCGCGCTGATGTGCTCGGCCTTCGCCTCGCTCCAGTCGTCCGTCATCCCCACCGCGCGCGGCGCCCTGGCGATGGGCCGGGACCGGACGCTGGGACGGCTGTGGACGAGGATCCACCCGCGCTACGGCTCACCCGCCGCGGGCACCGTCATGATCATGGCGATGGCGGCCGCCCTCGCGGTCCTCGCCCTCGGGATCCCGCGGATCAACCTGATGATCCTGACCGCCGTGAACTCCATCGGCCTCATCGTCTCGCTCTACTACGGCCTCACGGCGCTGGCCTGCGCGGTGCGCTTCCGCGGAGCGCTGCGCGAGGGGCCGGGCGAGGCCCTGCGCGCGGTGATCGTCCCCGGTGCCAGCGCCCTGGTGCTGTTCTGTCTCGGCCTGTACCTGGCCTGTCGGTACGCCACCATGAGCGACCACTTCGAGGCCACGCCGGACAACGGCTGGTTCATGCTGCTCATCCCCGGTCTGATCCTCCTCACCGGCCTGTTCGCCGCCGCGGTCGCCAAGTGGCGCCGCCGCTCCCCCTACTTCTCCACCGGCCGCGGCACCGACGCCGACGCGATCTCCCTGCCGATGGACGCGTCGCGGTAGCCGATTGCCCGGTCCGAGTCGGGTCCGGTCGGCCGGCGTCCCGTCGGACCGCGGTCGGACCGCGGCGGGTCGGAGCCCCTTGCGACGCGGAATCCGTCGATCCCAGCCCGCTCACGTCCGTCGGCGCGCGGCGAAGGCGACCGCCACCAGCAGCACCAGGGCGGCGACGAGCACGCCCGGGACTCCGGTGGACGCGTGCAGCAGGCCGCCGGCGAGCGCCCCGGCCGCGAGCGCCACCACCGACGCCCCCCGGCGCAGGGCCGCGGGCCCCGGCCGGTCGGCGGCCAGGGCCGTCAGCGTCCGCGTCATCACGGTGGTGGTCAGGTCGGGCACCCCGAGCCGGTGGACGACCGCGTTCTGCAAGCCCATGCCGCACGCCAGGGGCACGAGCACCGCGTAGCGCCCCCACTCGGCCCCCTGCGCGGCCAGGGCGACCGCGACCAGGAGCACCTGCACCGCCACCAGCGGCGCGAACAGCCTCGCCGGCTCGTCGTCCCTCCGCCACGCACCCCCCACCACCGCCCCCGCGACGAACCCGGCCAGCGCCGCCGCGGACGCCGACGCGGACAGCTGGGCCGCCCCGGACAGCGCGAACCCCAGGAACACCACGTTGCCCGTCATGTTGGCGACGAAGACCCTTCCCAGCCCGAGGAAGCTCGCCGCGTCCACCAGCCCGCTGACGAACGTCAGCACCAACAGCAGGGGGGCGGTCCGGGCGTACCGGTGGCCCTCGGGGAACATCCACCCCGCCACCGCGCTCACCGCGCACCCGCGCTCGCCCGCCGGAACCACGGCCGTGCCGACGCCCGCACCCCGGCGGCACCCCTGCCACCGACCGCCGACCGCACCCTCACCATCCGCCCACTCCAGCAGAGGCCCCACCCCCGCCGAGCACCCCACCGCCGCACCGGGTGCACAACTCCCCCGAACGGCCGCGCCGGGCCCCCGGGGCGCCGCCCTCGCCCCGGACGCCCGGCACGCACGCCGGATCCGCCGCCTTCGGCGTCAACCTTCCCGTGTCCACCGGGGTCCCTCCTACCGGACCCTGGTGGAGGGCTCGGCATGCGTGATCGGGGGGCTCGATGAGAGTGCGTCGGATGGCGAAGGGTGTCGGCAGGTTCGTGGTGGAGACCGTGGGGGAGGTCGTCGGCGAGGCCGTACTCACTCTGCTGGCGTGCCTCCTGCTGGGGTGCCTGGTCCTGGTCGGCTATCTGAGCTGGTCCTTCAGCCCGCGCTTCACCCTCGCGGGTGCCGGACTTCTCGGTCTGTTCCTGACCCACGGCGCGTGGCAGACCTTCCGGACGCGCGAGAACGACCGTCGTCGGGGCCTCGCCGCCGTGACGGCCGCGGGCTTCGCCGTCGCCGCGGCGACGGCGCTCTTCCTCTTCTTCTACGCCACGGGCTGCGGCTGCCTGTAGGTCGCCGCGGACGCGGGCGGGCCGCCCCCGTCGTCCCGGGCGCAGCGGGCCGGGGGTGCGGCCCGCGGGTCAGCGGGTGCGGCGGCCGGCGTTGCCGCGGTTCTGGCGGCTGCGGGGCGGGCGTTGGCTGCGGCGGACGGCGGCGGTGTCGTCGGGGCCGGCGGCCTGCTCGGAGGAGAAGGTGACCTGGACGGGAGCGGGGGGCGGGGTCCTGGGTGCGGGGGTCGAGGTGCCGGGCGGGGCCGCGGCGCCGGTGAGGACCGTGGTGTGGGTGATGTGCGGGGCGCAGCCCTGGCAGATCTCGGCGAGGGTCCACACGTCGCCGACGAGGCGGTTGTGGATGAGGAGCAGCATGGTGCGGCCCACGCAGGTCGCCCGGTTGGCGTGGTAACGGCACTCGGCCGCGGCGCAGGCGCAGGTGGCGCCGGGGCGGGGGGCGGCGAGGCGTGCGTGGGCGTGCGCGTGCTGGTGGGCGAAGAGACGCAGGGCGTTGATGTCCCTGGAGCGCGGGGGCATGCGGCACGCCGCGGTGCTGCACGTCACCGTGGCGGAATGGTCGGGGTGCCCGGTGAGACGGACGGTCCACGTTCTGCCCGGCGGGCGTGATCCGGGAGGGTTACTCACTTCGCACTTCCATTCGATCGACTGGTGCAGTGGCTCATGGTTCCACCCCTTCCGGTGCTTTGGGCAGATCCCGGCGGCCGCTGTACCGAGTGAGACGCATTGCACGACTGAATGCCGACCTTGCCACGAGTCGTGGGCCGATGATCGCTTCCGTCCGCTGCGTCGCGGAATACGGGTCGACTTCCCCCGACGATGGGGGGATCGGGGGTCCAAACGGACATACCATTCACGACGCCCGCGCCCGGCCTCCTCCGGGGGCCCGCGCGCGGCGCCCTGCCGTGCGCGACGTGAACCCAAGGGACTGATACCCCGCCTCCCTACGCATCGAATCCGCCGTCGCCGCCGGACTGGGCCCCGCGACGGCCGCCGCCGCCCTAGGGTCGTGGCCATGAGACCCACACCTCCGCACCCGATACCCACACGCACCCTTCACAGACCGGGCCAACGCGTCGCGCTGTTCCTGGTGGGGGGCTCCTTCGCCGTGCTGGGTTTAGGGGCGTTACCCCTGATCACGACGGACCCGGCCGCCGTCCTGCTCTACGTCGTCGTCGGCGCCGCCGGCCTGTGGGTCGCGTGCCGCAGCTGTGTGATGGGCGTGCGCGTCGACGCGGCGGGCCTCACCGAACGGGGGCTGGGCCGCTCGAAGGTCATTCCCTGGTGCGCCATCAGCGCGGTCCGCTCCGGTGACGGACCCGGCACGGCCCCCGCGCAGGCACCGCAGCTGCTGCTCCGCGACGGCGGGCAGGCGGGCCTCGGCGCCCTCGCCTCGTACTCCCGTCAGGCGACCGAGGCCGACCTCGACTTCATCAGGTCCCTCCACGCCACCCACACCACCGGATGTCCCAACTGCGCCTGACCTCCGCCGTACGGCCGCGGTCGGCCTCCAGGCGGGGGCGCGCCGGGCGGGGGCGGGACCGGCACCCCCTCCGGTCAGGGCGTCAGCCGAGGGCGAGCGGGCGGAGGCCGAGTCGATCGATGCGGAGGGCCTCCGCCTCGTCGAACGGCTCCCGGCCGGTGGCCTTGCGGAGGAACCCGGCGCGGCTCCCCGCGAGGTCGTCGACGGCCGCGAGTCCCTCCGGGCCGACGAGCAGCCGCAGGACGGCCCCTCCCGCCTCCGGGGTCAGCCAGGGGTCACGGCCGAGGGTGTCCGCGAGGTCGAGGGCGTGGACGGCGACTTCCACGATCCGGGTGAGGAGGAACTCCGAGAGGAGCATGGCGTCGCCGTGCCGGGTCCGGACGGTAGTACTCCGCCGCCGAGATCTCGGCCCGTTCGGGCGCGGGCGCGGCCGGCATGGCCGGCAGCCGGTCGACGACGACGCAGACGTGCCCGAGCAGGTCGCGGACGTTCCAGGGGGTGCAGCGCGTCGGGAGGTCACGCTCCGCGGCGGAGAGTCCCGACAGGGCCTCGGTGAGGGGCCTCGCATTCCCGGCGGAAGGCGTCGAGCAGGCGGTCGTGACGCGCGGCGCCCCCGTCCACGTCGGGGCACTGCCTGATGCCGTCCGGCAGGGAACGGCTCCTGATCCTCGGGGTCACCCGCCCCGCGCGGGCCGTGGCGGGTGTCGGTCGCGGCCTTCTCCAGCCCTCACGCGCGCGGCGGGAACGGCGGTTGCAGCGGGCCCTGGTCGTGGAGCGCCGCAGCCGGGGCGTGGCGAGGGAGCCGCGGGCGGGCGGACTCGCGGTCAGCCGGGCTGCGGGCCGCCGGAGCGTACGCCGAACCACTGTTCCGCGCCCCACTCCTCGTACCGGGTGACCTCGGTGAAGCCGAGGGTGGAGGCGAGGCGCATGGCGCGGGTGTTGGCGGTCCGCGTGGTGAGGACGACGGGCTCGCCGGGCAGGGTGGCGGTGAACCAGGCCAGGGCGGCGGAGCAGGCTTCGGCGGCGTAGCCGTGGCCCCAGGAGTGGGGGAGGAAGAGGTAGCCGAGTTCGGCCTCACCGCCTTCGGGGCGTACGCGCCCGGGGCGTTCGGGGTCGCGCCGGTCGAGGGTGACCATGCCGATCATCGTTCCGTCGCGTTCGACGACGAAGCAGCCGGGGCGCCGGCCGGGGGTCTCGGGCACGGCGCCGTCGAGTTCGGCACGCGGGCGGGCGCCGCCGATGTGGGCGCCGACCTCCGGGGAGGCGAAGAGGTCGATGAAGGCCGCGCGATCGCGGGCCTCGGACTCGCGGAGGACGAGGCGTTCGGTCCGTATCGGGGCGGTCGGCCAGGTGCCGGGTCCGAGTTCGGTCATGCCGGGCAACCTATCCCACCGCGACGGGACGTGAACGGCGGAGGCGGGCCGGTCACACCCGCGCGGGGGGCTCCGGGCGGAGGCCGCCGGGGCAGACGGGCGCCCCGCGAACGGGGGCTTGTCGATGCCGCTCCGTACGGAGCGGGTAGGGGTGTGAGGCAGCGATTCCGAAGATCCGTAAGGAGCCCGTCATCCATGCTCATCGACCTGACAGGACGGACCGCGCTGGTCACCGGCTCGACGCAGGGCATCGGCGCCGCGATCGCCACCGGTCTGGCGCGGGCGGGCGCCCGTGTCGGCGTCAACGGGCGGACGGAGGAACGGGTGGAGGGCGCCATGGCGGGCATCCGCGCGGAGGTTCCGGGCGCGGACCTGGTCGCCGTGGTCGCGGACGTCAGCTGCGAGGAGGGGGCGCGGAGGGCGGCGGAGGCACTCCCCCGGGTGGACGTCCTGGTGAACAACCTGGGCATCTTCGGCGAGGCGGATCCGCTGGAGATCAGCGACGACGAGTGGCGGCGCTACTTCGAGGTCAACGTGCTGGCCGCCGTGCGCCTCATCCGGCAGTACCTGCCCGGGATGAGCGGGCGCGGCTGGGGACGGGTGCAGAACATCGCCAGCGACTCGGCGGTGGTGATCCCCGCCGAGATGATCCACTACGGCATGTCCAAGACGGCCCTCCTCGCGGTGACACGCGGCTTCGCCAAGCAGGCGGCGGGTACCGGGGTCACCGTCAACTCGGTGATCGCGGGGCCGACGCACACCGGCGGTGTCGAGGACTTCGTGTACGAGCTGGTCGCCCGCGACCTGCCGTGGGACGAGGCGCAGCGCGTCTTCATGCGCGAGTACCGCCCGCAGTCGCTGCTGCAACGGCTCATCGAGCCGGCGGAGATCGCCGCGATGGTGGTGTACCTCGCGTCGGACCAGGCGTCCGCGACGACGGGCGGTGCGCTGCGGGTGGACGGCGGGTACGTCGACTCCATCCTGCCGTAGGAGCGACACGGGCACGTCGCCCCCGTCCTGCCGTCGGAGGGACACGGGGCCGGCCGGTCCGGGGGCGGGGGGGACGGATGGGGCGGGGGTCGCGGTCACGGATGATCGGGCGCGACCCCGACGGGTGGACGCAGGCGCCTTCACACCCCCGGCTACCCGCGAGTAGGGTCGTGCGCTGTCACGCCCCACCGCGAGCAGCCAGGAGGACACGTGGCCGACGACGGCCTGACGGACTTCACCCGGGAGCGGTTCACCCACCAGGGCCGCTCGCACACGGTGCTGCGGTCGGGCAGCGGGCCGGCGGTCGTGGTCATGGCCGAGATCCCCGGCATCACGCCGAAGGTGGCCCGGTTCGCGCGGCGGGTCCGCGACATCGGCTGCACCGTGGTCCTGCCGGACCTGTTCGGCGTCGCCGGACGCGATCCCGATCCGGCGGCCCACGGACGGATGGGGACGGTCGTCACCGGTCTGCGCGCCGTCGCCCACATCTGCGTCAGCCGGGAGTTCACGGTGCTCGCGGCCGGCCGCACGTCTCCGGTGGTCACCTGGCTGCGCGCCCTGGCGGCCCACGAGCACGAGCGGTGCGGCGGGCCGGGGGTGGGAGCGGTCGGCATGTGCTTCACCGGGGGATACGCCCTGGCGATGGCGACCGACGAGCGGCTCCTCGCGCCGGTCCTCTGCCAGCCGTCGCTCCCCCTCGCGGTCAGCGCCCGCCACCGGCGCTCCCTGGACATCTCCCCGGCGGACCTGCGGGCGGTCCGAGAGCGGTGCGGGTCGGGCCTCGAGGTGCTCGGCCTGCGGTTCCGCGGCGACCGGCTGGCTCCCGGCGAACGCTTCGACCTGCTCAGGGCGACGCTCGGCGAGTCGTTCGTCGGCATCGAACTCGACGACGACACGGCGAACCCCGACGCGCTGACGCCCCCGCACTCCGTCGTCACCGAGCACCTCGTCGACGAGCCGGGGCAGCCGACCCGCGAGGCACTCGACCGCGTCCTCGACCACTTCAGGAGCCGGCTTCTGGAGCCCCGCGCCTGAGCGGGCGGCCGGACGGGGGCCGGGCCGCACTCCCGCCGCCGGGCCGCGTCCGGCGGGAGTGCGCCGCCGGTCAGGACAGCGGCGCGGGCCGCTCCGGCGCGAGGGAGTTGCCCGCGGGGATGCGGCCGCAGTCGGTCGGGGCGGGACGGCCCGCGAAGCGGTCGTCGAGCCAGTCCAGCGCGAGCGGCGCCCAGACGACGGGCACTCCCGTGTGGCTGAGCAGGTTGTACTGCCGGTAGGCGATCGCGTCGTTGCCGGTGGCGCAGTACTGGCGGGCGAGGGCGCGCACGTCGCCGGCGACCATGACGGCGTCGCCGGTGCCGATGCCGTCCGGATCGGCGAAGGTGCCTTCGAGGACGCCGCCGTTGCCCTGGGCGATGAAGCCCGGGACGGTCGGCGTGGGGGCCTGGCCGAGGTTCACCCGGTTCACCGCCTCGACGAACTCGGGGACCGAGTTGGGGTTCGCGTAGGCCGGCTTCGCCATCTTCTTCCAGGTGAGGCCCGGGAAGCGTCCCAGGGCGTCCACGATGGAGCCGTCCTCCAGCCGGTCGTACACCGCGCGGCCGTAGTCGTTCATGTACTGCTTCAGGTCGATGTCGTAGGAGCGGGAGACCCCGATGAGCGCCATGGGGATGACGCCCGACCAGACGAGGGAGCCGTCCACGTACTTCAGGTTGTGGGCGGGTGCGACGAGCAGGCCGCCTTCGGCGAAGCCGACGAGCCTGCCGTTGACGTCGGGCGCGTATCCCGGGGCGAGCGCGGCCGCCCAGCTGCTCGCGATGGCGCCGCCGGAGTAGCCGATGAGGCCGACGCGGGTGCGGCCGTTCATGCCGGTCGCGGCGGACAGGCTCGCGGCGCGGATCGAGTCCAGGGTGTTGGTCGCGTACTCGGGCCCCGCGGCGAAGTCGGCGCGCTGCCCCTGGGTGTCGGGGATGACGAGGGTGTAGCCCTTGGCGAGCAGGGGCGCCATGAAGAGGGCTTCGGCGTTGGGGATGACGCCGCCGAGCGAGAGGTCGCCCGCGATCGCGCGGGAGGGGCCGTCCTCGGGGTCGAGCGAGTCGTAGAACGACTGGTACGAGACGGCCTTGCTGCCGTCGCCCGTGAGGCTGCGCACCACGGTGGTCACGTTGGCGGCGGGGCGGCCCTGGGCGTCGGTGGTGCGGTAGAGCAGCTGGATCGCCGTGAGCGGGGTGGGAATGCCCACGAGGTGGTACGGCAGCGTACGGGTCTTCAGCACGGCGCCCGGGGCGAACGAGGCGAGCGGCCGGTCGCCGTCGTAGGCGTAGAACGGGTCGCCCGCCGCGGCCGCGCCGGCCGCCGGCGCCGTGCCTCCGACGACGGTGGCGGCGGCCGGCGCGACCCCGGAGGCGGTGGCGGCCGGAACCGCGGTGAGGGCCGCGGCGGTGGCCACCGCGAGGGAGATCAGACGGGCGGGTGTCCTGGACATGCTTCCTCGATTCGTGGAGGGGTGACCGGCGGGCGGGAGTGGCCCGCGTGCGTCGGCTCGTCCGGCCGAAGGGGCGTGCCCGGCCCGGACGTCGGGGGTGCCGACCGCCGCCGGAGGCGCGTCGGGGAGTGGACAACGCGGCAGTCGCCACGTCTGGCCATCCACCGGCCGAACGTGTTACCAACCGGTAGGACGTGTCCCGGAAACATCATGGAGGCGGTGCGCGGCCGTGTCTCCGGGGCGGACAACAGAGATGTGCGAGGTGGATTGTGACCGCGTCCAACACCCGAGCGGGCGAGCCCGTGCCGCACTTCGGCGGCGTTCCGGTCCACACGCGGCTCCGGTCCGCCGTCGGCGCGCTGGAGCGGGCGGTCATGGGCCGCCTCGTCGAACGCCTGCCGGTCTACGGGACCCTGCCGTCCGAACAGCTCGGCGGCGACATCGCCCGGCAGGTGAACCTCGGCATCCGCAGCTTCGCCGACGTGCTGCGCACCGGCGAGCTGCCGGACCAGGCGGAGCGGGCGGCGATCCGGGAGTCGTCGGCCCGGCGGGCGGACGAGGGCGTGCCCCTGGAGGCCGTGGTCGGCGCCTACCACCTCGGGGCCGAGGAGTGCGCCGCGCAGGTCGTCTCCGCGGCCGAACCGGACGACCTCCAGGACGTGCTGCGGGTGCAGCACCGACTCCTGGCCTATCTGCGGCTGGTGAGCTGCGAGGTCGCCGCCGGATACGTGCAGGAGCGGCAGACGGCTCTCAGCGACGAGCAGGTCGCCCTCCAGGAGCTGCTGTCCCGGCTGCTGGAGGGCGGCAGCCCGCAGGCCGCCGCCGACCGCGCCGGGATCGCCCTGCCGCCGAGCTATCTGGTGCTGAGCATCGACATCGGCCCGCACCCGGACGAACTGCGGCCCGGCGTGAACAAGCCCGTCGTGGTGCGCCGCAAGCTCCGGCGGCTGCGCAACGAGCTACAGCGCCACACCGTCGGAGTGCCGTTGTCCGCGCTGTCCGGCGACGGCGGCCTGGTCCTCGTCCCCCGGGACGACGGGGCGGACTCCGGCCTCGACGGCGCGGAGCGGGAGGAGCTCTCCCGGCGGATCGGCGGGCTCCGGCGGCTGTGCGGGGCGGAGTTGCTCGTGGCGGCGGCCGTCGCCGCACCCGAGGGCGTCGCCGAGGCCGCCCGGCTGGCCGACGACGTCCGCGCGGTGGCCCGGGCCTCCGGACGCGGACCGGGTCTGTACCTCCTCGACGACGTGCTCCTCGCCTACCAGCTGAGCCGCCCGAGCCCGGCCAGGGAGGGGCTCGCCGCGCTCCTCGGCCCGCTGGACACCCGCCCCGAACTGCTCGCCACCCTCCGCACGTTCCTCGCCTGCGACCTCGACCGCCGCCGCGCCGCCGCCGTCCTCCAGGTCCACCCGAACACGGTCGACTACCGCCTGCGCAGGACCGGGGACCTCGTCGGGCTGGACGCGTCCCGGGGCGCCGACCTGCTCACCCTCCACGCCGCGCTCGCGGCCCATGACGCGGTCCTGCGGGACGGGCCCGGCGGCGGAACGTCCGCGTGACCGCCGCGCGGGACGAGGCGTGCACGCCCGGTGACCCGGTCCGCTTCCTCCGCTCGGGCTACCCGGGCAGCGAGGCGAGGAAGTCCCGGAGGTCGTGGGCCCGCCGCTCGCCCCAGGGGCCGTGGCGGACCCGGGTGCCCGCGTGGCCGAGGACGACGTACCAGTCCCATCCGACTCCGGCGCCGCCGCGGTAGTCCGTGTCCCGCACCTTGTCGATCTCCAGAGCCAGGGCCCCCAGGGAACCGTAGGGGCAGGCGAGGACGGACGAACGGTCGCGCGCGTACAGCGTCGTGGGGGTGAAGGCGATCAGGTTGGTCGAGAGCGTGGACGACAGGAAACCCTTGTGCCGGGAGACCGCGAGGACGGGTTCCTCGCCCGCCATCTCCAGCCGGACGCGGATCCTGCGTTCGGCGCTCGCCGTGAGGGCGGCGCGGTGGGTGAGCAGTCTGCCGGGTTCCGCCTCGACCCGCGCCTTCACGTCGTTCGCGGAGATCGTGCGGGGCCCGGGCCGCGGAGCCGGAGGCCGGTCGTCCCCCTCGGGTCCGGGGCCGGGCGGCCTCGGTACGGGTGCGGGCGGGGGGCCCGGGGAGCGTGGAGGGTCGGCCGTCACCTCGGCCACGTCGGCGGTCGTGCCCGCGTGACCGTGCCGGACGACGAGTTCCCTGAAGCCCGGCGAGTCCAGGGCCTCGTGGAGGGGCGTGGCGTGGAGCCGCCGCCAGCCCATGGTGCGGTTGTCCTCGACCGCCACGCCCACCACGCGTGCGCCGCAGAAGACCGCCGTTCCCGAGGCGCCCGCCCACGGGCGGTCGGCCCCGCCGGACGCCGCCGGCCAGACGGGGCAGTCCAGGACCCAGCCCGAGGAGGCCGTGGACACCACGGGCAGGTCCCCTCGGATGTACTCGAACTGCGCGATGCCCCCGTCGTCGGCGGCGAAGTCGGGGAACCCGGCGCCTTCGAACGGGACGGGGGTGACGCCGGCCGGCCTCCCCCACCGCACCGGCCCCTCCTTGCTCTCCACCGGTTCGTCCAGCCAGAGCAGCGCGATGTCCGGCGCCGTCGCGTGCGACGGCGGGACGGGGTCCGGCCAGCAGACCTGGGCCGAGCGCTCGACGAGGCCGGAGCCGAAGCGGGGGTGGCCGACGCGCACCACGACGCGCCCGACCGGGGCGCCCTGGTGGCTCACCACGTGCAGCGCCGTCAGGACGAGCCGCGGACCCACCAGGTACCCCGACCCGGATCCGCTCGGTCCTCCCGTGCGGACCCACACCAACCGCTGGGGATGCACCTCAGCCCTCCCGGCAGGGCGTCGGGGCGCCGCACACCCGTGCCTCTGCGCTCACTTCGGCCGACGACCTCACCACATGCGCCTCCCCCACGCCCGATCCCCCGTGACGTCACGCTCCCAGCCTCCCCCAACTCCCCCTCACGCCGCAGCGCTTCGCCCTCACCCGCACCGTTCGGCGTACGGCCGCCCCCGATGGGGTCGTGCGGCGTCCCGGGGCGGATCGGGAGACCGCCCCGGGACGCCGTGTGGCCGGAATGCCGGGTCACTTCGGCATGAGGACCGTGTCGATGATGTGCACGGTGGCGTTGGAGGTGGCGACGTCGCCGCAGACGATCGTGGCGGAGTCGTTCACCTTGTAGGTGTCGCCGGAGGCCGAGGTGGTGAGGGTGCCGCCTTCCAGGGTCTTGAAGGACCCGTCGGCGAGATCCGCCTTCTCCACGGGCTGGCCCACCACGTGGTACGTGAGGATCTTGGTGAGCATGGCCTTGTCGGCGAGGACCTTGTCCAGGTCGGCCTTCGGGATCTTGGCGAAGGCGTCGTTGGTCGGCGCGAAGACCGTGATGTCCTTGGCGTTGTTCAGCGTGTCGACCAGACCGGCCTTCTTCACGGCGGCGACGAGGGTCGACAGGGCCGGGTTGTTCGCGGCGGCCGTGGCCACCGGGTCCTCGGCCATGCCGTCGAACGAACCCGCGCCGTCCTTCGGTACGGAGGCGCAGGCGGGGCCGAACGGGGCGCCGCCGTCGTCGGCCGAGGCCTGGGGTGCCAGGGCTCCGAGCGAGAACGCGAGGGCGCCGGCGGCGAGTGCGGCCGGGACACGACGTCGGGTGAGCGTGGTGTTCATGGCGTTTCCTCCCAGCGGCCGGACACCGCGGAGGGTACGGCCGTGGATCTGTGGTCCTTTCATCAGTCCATTCGGTGCCGAGGGTGACTCCGGATGGGAACCGGGGCGCATTTCTTTCCGGGCCGCCGCGCCCGGAAAGCCGTGTTCGGCCCACTGCATCCGGGGCGGCTCCGCACGGCGAAGTCATCAGGGGCGCGACGAGGCGTCACGCGGGGGCCGAGCGGAACGGGAGCGCTATGAGCGGGACGCACTGGCTCTTCGGCGACCAGTTGGGGCCGGAGTTCCTGCGGCCGGGCGGAGACGGCGGTCCGGCGCGGGACGCCCCCGTGGTGATGGTCGAGTCCCGTGCCGTCTTCCGCCGCCGGCGCTTCCACCGGGCGAAGGCCCATCTGGTCCTGTCGGCGATGCGTCACCGCGCCGAGGAGCTCGGCGACCGCGTGACGTACGTGAAGGCGGACACCTACCGGGAGGGGCTGCGGAAGGCCGTGGGCGACGGACCGGTGACGGTGCACCATCCCACGTCGCGGGCGGCGCTGGCGCTCGTACGGTCCCTGGACGGCGTCACGGTGCTCCCGCCGCGCGGCTTCCTGGTCCGGCAGGAGGACTTCCGCACATGGGCCGGCGGACAGCGGGGGCTGCGCATGGAGGCCTTCTACCGGACCGTCCGGCGTGACCACGACCTCCTGATGGACGGCGCGGAGCCGGCCGGCGGCACGTGGAACCTGGACCACGAGAACCGGGAGCCGCCCCCGCGTGGGGCGCGGACGCTGGGGGCGGAGGCGCCCTACCGGCCCCGCGAGGACGCCGTCGACGAGGAGGTCCGCCGCGACCTCGACCGCTGGGAGCGGGACGGGGACGTGTCCTTCGTCGGCAGGGACGGCCCCCGGCGGTTCCCGGCGAGCCGGCGCGAGGCCCGTGCCGCGCTGCGGCGCTTCCTCGACCACCGGCTCGCGGGGTTCGGAGCGCACGAGGACGCCGTGCTCGCCGACGACGACGTCATGAGCCACAGCCTGCTCTCCTCGTCGCTGAACCTGGGACTGCTCGACCCGGCCGAGTGCGTGGAGGGTGCGGAGGCCGCGTGGCGAGCGGGCGAGGCGCCGTTGAACTCGGTCGAGGGCTTCGTCCGGCAGATCGCGGGATGGCGCGAGTACGTCTGGCAGCTGTACTGGCACTTCGGCGAGGAGTACCGGACCTCGAACGCGCTGGGGCACACCGCCCCCCTGCCGGACTGGTGGGACGAGCTCGACGCCGACGCCGTGTCGGCCCGCTGTCTGTCGACGGTGCTGCGTCAGGTCAGGGACACGGGCTGGACGCACCACATCCCCCGGCTGATGGTGCTGGGCAACTTCGCGCTCCAGCGCGGCTGGGACCCGGCGGCGGTGACGGACTGGTTCCACCGCAGCTTCGTCGACGGCTACGACTGGGTGATGCTGCCCAACGTCGTGGGCATGTCGCAGTACGCGGACGGCGGCCGGATGACGACGAAGCCGTACACGTCGGGCGGCGCCTACATCCACCGCATGAGCGACCTGTGCGGGCCCTGCGCCTACCGGCCGGACCGGCGCGTCGGGGCCGACGCCTGCCCGTTCACCGCGGGTTACTGGAACTTCCTGCACCGCCACCGGGACGCGCTGTCGCGCAACGCCCGCATCTCCCGCGCGGTGCACGGCCTCGACCGGCTCAAGGACCTGTCGGAGCTGCTGGAGCAGGAACGGGACCGGGGCGAGGGGCCGCCGTGACAGGGCGACCGCGGACCGACGACGACGGAGGAGGACGGCATGGGCACGACGGACGGCGGACGGTACGACGTGGTGGTCGTCGGCGCGGGGGCCGCAGGGCTCGCCTGCGCGGACGACCTGAGCGCGGCGGGGCTCCGCGTACTGCTCCTGGAGGCGGACTCGGCGGTGGGCGGGCGGATGCGCACCGACCGGGTGGCGGGGTTCACCGTCGACCGGGGCTTCCAGGTCTTCAACACCTCCTATCCACAGGTCAAACGGCGCATCGACCGGAAGGAGCTGCGTCTGCGGCCGTTCACGCCCGGCGTGCTCGTCCGGACGGAGGACGATCTGCTGCGGTTCACCGACCCCTCCCGGCGGCCGCGGGAGAGCCGCGACCTGCTGCCCGGGAGGCTGGCGTCCGGCCGTGACCTCGTGGCGCTCGGGGCGCTGTCGGCGCGGGACGCGCTGGCACCGGCGTCCGTGCTGCGGCGCGGCCGTGACGGCACCACGCGGACGGCGCTGGCCGGTGCCGGGGTGTCGCCGCAGCTGGTGGAGACGTTCCTGCGGCCTTTCCTTTCCGGTGTCTTCCTGGAGGACGAGCTGGAGACCTCGGCCCGCTTCTTCCACCTGGTGTGGCGGAGCATGCTCCGCGGGACGCTGTGCCTGCCGGCGGAGGGCATCGGGGCGGTACCCGCCCAGCTCGCCTCCCGTCTGCCGCCGGACGTCCTGCGGACCGGCACCCGCGTCTCCGCGGTGACCGGGAGCGGGGCCGTCCTCGCGGACGGCGGCGAGGTGCCTGCGCGCGCGGTGGTCGTCGCGACCGGGCAGCGGGTCGCGGCCGAGTTGCTGCCGGGGCTCCGCGTCCCCGACGGCCGGACCGTCACCACGCTCTACCACGCGGCGGCGCGGCCCCCGCTGACGGAGCCCGTCCTCGTCGTCGACTCACGTCGCAGGTTCCTCAACACCTGCGTGCTGACCGCCGTGCAGCCCGGGTTCTCCGCCGACGGCCGGGCGCTCGTCTCCACGTCGGTGCTCGGCTCGCCCGGCCCGTCCGAGACGGCGGCGGTCGTGCAGGCGCTCGGTGACGCGTACGGAGCCGACCCCGGCGACTGGGAGCTGGTCCACCGGGTCACCGTCCCCGACGCCCTGCCGGCGATGCCGGGCCCCGTGCCGCTCTCCCGGACCACGCGGTTCGCGCCGGGCCGGTACGTGTGCGGGGACCACCGGGCGACCGGTTCGCTCCAGGGCGCGCTGGCCTCGGGGACACGCGCCGCCCGCGAGGTGCTCGCGGACCTGCGGGCGGCCCGGCCGGAACGGGTGCGGTGGATCGAGCCGGCCGTGGGGTCCTGACCGCGTCCGGCGGCCGGGAGCGGTCGTGTACGGGATTCCCCTGCATCCGGAGCGTCCGCGCACCCGGAAGGGTGAGTGTCGGGGTGGGCGCGGCCGAGGCCGAGGGCCCGAGAGGACGGACACAGGAGGTCAGTGCGGTGATCAGTGTGGAGCGCGGTTTCGTGGTGCGGCTGCCCGTGGGCGAGCTGGTGGCCTACATGGAGGACTTCACCCGCACCGAGGAGTGGGACCCAGGGACGGTGACGTGCGTGCGGCTGGACGACGGACCCGTACGGACCGGGTCGCGCTGGCGCAACACGTCGCTCTTCCGGGGCCGCACGACGGAGCTGGAGTACCGGCTGGCCGCGCGGGAGCCGGGCCGGCTGATGTTCGTCGGGGAGAACAAGACGGTGACCGCGGTCGACGACCTCCGGTTCGAGGAGGCGGGCGACGGCACGCGGCTGACCTACCGGGCCTCGCTGACCTTCAAGGGTCTCGCCAAGCTGGCGACGCCCTTCCTCCGGCCGGAGTTCGAGCGGCTGGCCGATGAGGTGTCGGTGCAGCTCCCGGCCGTCGCGGAGGCCCGACGCTCCGACGGCACGCCGAGCCCGTGACCGCGCAGACTCGCATCGTTTCCGCATCGCCTGGTGGGTGACATGGCCGAGAAGACACTCGGGATGACGACGGGCGCGGTGGCGCGCCGACTGGGGGTCTCCCCGACGACGGTGCGCTCCTGGGAGCAGCGCTACGGCATCAGCCCCGCCGTACGCGCCGAGGGGCGGCACCGTCGGTGGAGCCCGGCGGACGTGGCGATGCTGGAGGAGATGTGCCGCCTCACGGCGTCGGGGGTCCCACCCGCCGAGGCCGCCCACGCCGCCCAGCTGGTCCGCTCGGAGTGGGGGCCGGTGGCCGCCGGGGCGCCCGACGCCCCGCCGGTCGCCCCTCCCGCGGATCCCGGCGGTGCCGCCGGGGCCCGGGACGCCACGCGCCGTGCCGGGCCGGGCGGCGGGCTGCCGCTGGGCGACGTGCGGCAGGAGTGCCGGGGCCTCGCCCGGGCCGCCGTGCGCCTGGACGGCCCGGCCATGGAGGTGTTGCTCCGGGACGTGCTCACGCGGTACGGGCTGGTCACCGCGTGGGAGGAGGTGATGGCGCCGGCGCTGCACGCGGCGGGCCGCAAGTGGGAGTCGTCGGGCGACGGCTACGTGGAGGTGGAACACCTGCTCTCGTGGCACGTCTCCACCGTGCTGCGGCGCACCGTGGCCACGAGCCCCGCCACCGGTACCGCCGCTCCGGTCGTCCTCGCCTGCGTCCCGCGCGAGCAGCACACGCTGCCGCTGGAGGCGCTCGCGGCCGGGCTGGCCGAACGCGGCCTGCCGGTCCGGATGTTCGGGGCCGCCGTACCGCCGGAGGCACTCGACGCGGCGGTACGGCGGATGGGGCCGTCCGCCGTCGTCCTCTGGTCCCAGACCGGATCGACGGCGAACCCGTCCCTGGCCGGGCGCGTGGCGTCGACGGCGTTCGGCATGCGGGGGGCGCGGACCGCTCCCCTGGTGCTGCTGGCGGGCCCCGGCTGGCTCGGGGTGCCGGACACCTCCGGCACGGTCCGGATCACGAGTCTGCGGGAGGCCCTCGACGCGGTCTCCCGGCGGTACGAGGTGGTCTCCGCGGGATACGGGGAGCAGGCGGCGACCACGGATGACGGCTGACGGGCGACGGCTGACGGGCGGAAACCGACGAGGGGCCGGCTCCGATCGGAGCCGGCCCCTGATCCGCCGGACGCCGGACGAGAGCGCCTCGGGCGCGTCGCCGGACGCTCGCGGCGGCTACGTCGCGCGGCGGGGCGGACGGGGGAAGAAGCCGCTGGTCCGCGCCTGGTAGGCCGCGTATCCGGGGCGCCCCGCCATGTGCGCCTCCAGGAGCCGCTTTCCGCTGCCCCAGATGAGCAGGCCGCTCATCACCAGCGGCGAGACGAGGCTGAGCAGGGCGGTCTGCCACGTCGCGCAGGCCGTCAGGTACAGACCCCACCAGACGAGGAAGTCCCCGAAGTAGTTCGGGTGGCGGGTCCAGCTCCACAGCCCCCGGTCCATGATCCGTCCCCGGTGGGCCGGATCGGCCTTGAAGCGGGCGAGCTGGTGGTCGCCGACCGCCTCGAAGGCGACGCCCGCCGCCCAGAGGGCCAGGCCCAGGACGGCCGTGGCCTCCAGTGGATCGGGAAGCAGGACGGCGAACTGCACGGGCAGGGAGACGATCCAGACGAGGGCGCCCTGGAGCAGGTACACCTTCCACAGGGCGTAGAACGTGGGGTTGCCGCGGGCGCGGGCGAGCATCCGGGCGTAGCGCGGATCCTCGCCGTGCCCGCGGCCGCGGCGGGCGATGTGCGTGGCCAGGCGCAGCCCCCAGACGACGGTGGCGAGCGCGACGGCGGTGCGGCGGACGTCGTCGCCGTGGCCCGACGCCAGGGCCCAGGCCGTCACGGCGACGGCGGCGAAGGCGAGTCCCCAGGCGACGTCGACGATCCGGTGGAGGCCCTTGGCGGTGCCGATGGCGAAGGCCACCAGCATGACGGCGAGGGCCGCCCCGGCGGAGGCGCCGAGGACCGCGCCGAGCGCTCCGGCGTCGACGGCGTTCACGACGCCTCCCCGTCGGCGCCGTCGGCGGTGAGGCACAGCTGGCGGACGTCGAGGTACCCGGCGCGGAAGCCGGCCTCGGAGTAGGCGAGGTAGAACTCCCACATGCGCCGGAAGACGTGGTCGAAGCCGAGCGCGGTGACGTCGGCCTCCTCCCGGAGGAAACGTTCACGCCACTGGTGCAGGGTCTCGGCGTAGTGCCGTCCGAACCCCGTGTCGTGGGTGACGCGCAGGCCGGCCGCGGCGCTCTCGCGGGCGATGGCCTCCGGGGAGGGGATCAGACCGCCGGGGAACACGTACTTGCTGATCCAGGTGTGGGTGCGGGCGGTGGCGAGCATCCGCTCGTGCGGCATGGTGATCGCCTGGAGCGCGACCCGGCCGCCGGGGGCGAGCAGGCGGCGCAGGGCGGTGAAGTACTCCGGCCAGTACTCGGCGCCGACGGCCTCGATCATCTCGACGCTCACGACGGCGTCGTAGCGGCCCCGGACGGCGCGGTAGTCGAGGAGTTCGACGCTGACGCGGTCGGCGAGTCCGGCGGCGGCGACGCGGCGGCGCGCGAGGTCGAGCTGCTCCTCGGAGAGGGTGACGCTGCGGACGCGGGCGCCCCGGGCGGCGGCGCGGATGGCGAGTTCGCCCCAGCCGGTCCCGATCTCCAGGAGCTCGGTGCCGGGGCCGGTCCCGGCGAGGTCGAGGAGACGGTCGATCTTCCGGTGCTGGGCGGCGGTGAACGTGGCGTCGGAGAGCTCTCCGGAGGTCTCCGGGAGCGGGTCGAAGACCGCCGAGGAGTAGCTGAGGCTCGGGTCGAGGAAGAGAGAGAAGAGCGCGTTGGACAGGTCGTAGTGCCGGTGGATGTTCTCGCGGGCCCCGTCGGGGGTGTTGAGGTCGGCGACCGGCCTGCGCCGGACCCAGGCACCGCGCAGCCGGCGCAGCGGCGCCGGGACGAGGTCGTCGACGTGCCGGGCGAGGACCGTGAGGACGCCCACGAGGTCGTCGGCGTCCCATTCGCCGGCCATGTACGACTCGCCGAAGCCGATCAGCCCGTCGGCGCCGATCCGGCGGTAAAAGGCGTCGGCGTCGTGCAGCACGAGGGTCGGCACGGGGCCGGACCGGTGGTCCGACCGGCTCTCGCGGCTCTCCCGGCCTTCGCGGCTCTCCGGTACGAAGGGCCCGTCGGCGCTGTCGCGGACCCGCAGGGGCAGGCGCGTGAAGGCGCGCCCGACGAGGCGGCGGGCGACGGCGGTGCGCAGGCCGGAGGCCCGGGGCAGCCGGGCGACGTCCGGCCAGCGCTCGGGGTCCGCCTGGACGGTGCCCGCGGGGGCCACGGGTGCGGCCGAGGGGAGGGAGAGGGTCACGAGGTGCCTTCCTTGAGGGACGGGACGGTGCGGGGGCGCGGCCTGACGGGAAGGCCCTTGAGGTAGAGCCGGATGCCGTGGCGGCGGATGCCGATCGAGACCCCGAGGGTCGACCAGGGGTGCCGCAGGGCGGCGGCGAGCAGGGCGCGCGGACCGGCCGGCCGGTGCTCGCCGCGCACCGTGGCCGTCAGCGGGCGGGAGCCGTCCGGCAGGCGGAGCTGGACGGTGAGGTCGAGACGGTCGCCGGGGAGGGGCAGCCGCATGCGGTAGGCGCCCTCGACGTCGAGGAACGGCGAGACGTAGAAGTCCTTGGCGACCTCGGCGCGGCCGTGCTCGTCGGGGCGGAGGAGGTAGCAGTGGCGCCCGCCGTAGGTGTTGTGGACCTCGGCGACGACGCAGACGGGGTCACCGGCGCGGTCGTGGCACCAGTAGAGGGTGATGGGGTTGAAGACGAACCCCAGGACGCGCGCGTGGGCGAGCATCAGGACCCGCCCGTCGGCGTTGCGCACGCCCTGGGAGGCGAGATAGGCGTCCAGTCCAGCGCGCACGGTGGGCGCGGCGCCGTCGAAGTGGTCGCGCGGGTCGAACCGGGCCAGCGGGCGCAGCGCCGCGGGCAGCACCGGCAGGTCGTCGACGTCGACGAGCCACATGTACGTGCGGTGGCGCAGCGAGTGGCGGACGGGAGCGACGCGGGTGTGGGCGACCTCGGTCTCGTACAGCGCGGGGACGGCCGGCGGAGCGGTCACGGTGCTCACCACTCCACCCCCAGGTGCCGGGCCGCCTCGACGCCGGAGCGGCAGCCGTCCTCGTGGAAGCCCCAGCCGTGGTAGGCCCCGGCGAAGGCGGTGACGGGGGTGCGCAGGGTGGGGAGCAGTCGCTGGGCGGCGACGGACTCCGGGGTGTACACGGGGTGTTCGTAGGTCATCCGGGCGAGGACGGTCGCCTCGTCGATGCGGTCGCCCGGGTTGAGCGTGACGATGTGCTGCTCCCGGGTGCGCAGCCGCTGGAGCCGGTTCATGTCGTAGCTGACCTGGACGGCATCCGGCCGCGCCGTGCAGGAGGGGAGCCAATAGTTCCAGGAGGCGCGGGCGTGCGCGGAGCGCGGCAGGAGGCTGGTGTCGCGGTGCAGGACGGTCGGGTTGCGGGAGTAGGTGAAGGCCCCGAGGACGCGCCGTTCCTGCTCGGTGGGGTCCGCGAGGAGGCGCAGTGCCTGGTCGGGGTGGACCGCGACGACCACGGCTCCGTACTCCTCCGACTCTCCGTCGGTGGTCACGACGGTCGCGCGGCCGGCGCCGCGCACGATGGTGAGCACCGGGGTGCCGGTCCGCACGGAGGCGACGGACTTGGCGGCCTTCTGGACGTACGCGGCGGAGCCTCCGGTGACGGTCTTCCACTGCGGGGACCCGCTCACCGAGAGCAGCCCGTGGT
Source organism: Streptomyces sp. NPDC104202 (assembly GCF_055584185.1). Classification (NCBI taxonomy): domain Bacteria; kingdom Bacillati; phylum Actinomycetota; class Actinomycetes; order Kitasatosporales; family Streptomycetaceae; genus Streptomyces; species Streptomyces sp. NPDC104202. The sequence continues at coordinate 59,777 of NZ_JBVJMN010000035.1, forward strand.
GGTCGAGGAAGCGGAACAGGTACGCGGCGGGGTAGCGCAGGGCGGTGTCGGGGGCGCACGACCAGACGGCGGCGACCAGCGGGATCGCGAAGTGGCTGACGAAGTGGGCGGAGAAGCGGTGGTCGCGGAGGAAGTCCCCGAGGGTGCGCGTCGTGTCGTCGTCGGCCAGCAGGCGGCGCGCGGCGCGGTGGAAGCGCGGGACCTCGGCGAGCATCAGCAGGTGCCGGCCGCGCCGGACGTTGCCGCCGCCGAGGACGCCGCGCGCCCCACGGGCACCGGCGTACTCCAGGCCGCACCCGTCGCAGCGGACGGACATGCTCATCTCGGAGTCCTGCGTGGTCACGCCGAGTTCACGGAAGAGCCGGAGCAGGTGCGGGTAGGTCCGCTCGTTGTGGACGATGAAGCCGGTGTCCACGTGGACGGTCCCGCCCTCGGCGGCCGGCAGTTCGTGGGTGTGCGCGTGGCCGCCCAGCCGGTCCTCCGACTCGTAGAGCACCACGTCGTACGCCCGCGACAGGACGTGCGCGGCGGTGAGCCCCGCGACCCCCGCCCCCACCACGGCGACGCGCCGTCGTCCGTTCATCGTCTCCACCCCTTGTGCCGTTGTCCGACCTGTGGTCGGCGTGTCCTGCCGGCGTCGCCGGCCTTGCGTGCCCGTCGTCGTGGTGACGGTGTCCCGTGTGCCCCGTGGTGGGTGCGGTCGGTGATTCGGAGCCCTCGCCCCGCCGGATGGGCCGGATCAGCCGCCGACCGCGGCGACGGCGAGGTTGTCGCGCATCCGCTGGAGGCCGCGGCGGGCGTGGCTCTTGACGGTGCCGAGCGGCATCCCTGTCCGGTCGGCGATCTGCATCTGGGTCAGGTCGCCGAAGTAGGCGAGTTCCAGGACGTCGCGCTGGACCCGGGGCAGGCGCGCCAGCTCCTCGGTGACGACGATCCGGTCGAGGACCCCCTCGGGCTCCCCGACCGTGCCGTCCTCGTGTTCCAGCGAGGCGCCGAGCACGGTCGCGAGCTCGGTGCGGCGGGTGCGCGCCGACAGGGCGTCGGCGATCTTGCGGCGGGTGATCCCGGTGAGCCAGGCCGGCAGGGTGCCGCGCTCGGGACGGAAGTTGGCCCGCCCGCGCCACGCGGCGACGAACACCTGCTGGGTGATGTCCTCGGCCTCCCGCGCGTCGCCCGTCGCCCGGGCGGCGAGGATGTGGACCAGCCGTCCCCAGCGCCGGTAGGCGGCGTCCAGGCAGCGCTCGTCGCCCTGGACGAGGCCCCGCCCGATCCATGCGTCGTCGCCGTCGTCGCGGGGAGGCCGGCGGAGGTCGTCCGCCGTCGGTGCGGCGCGGTCTCCGGTGGTGCGGTGCTCGGTCATGACGCTTCCTCCTCCGGAGGTGGCGCGGCGGCGACATCGGGCCGTACGCGGGGCGTCCACCTGAGCGGGCGGTCCGGCCGCCACGGGGGTGGCGGTCCGGTCCGACGGGGCCTCCGTCGGCCCTGTACCCCTTCACGTTCCGGCCCGCGACCCCACTGACACAACTCGCATCGATTCCGCATCGATATCTTCGCCGTTTCGTCCTCCCCCTCCCCGCTTGTCAGGTCGGCCCTGACGTCCGTACGCTGCGCCGTCAGGATCGACCTGACACCCGGGGAGGGGCACCATGCCCGCGGAGACGATGGATCGCGACGAACGGGCCTGCTCGTTCTGCGGAAAGACCGAGGCCGACGTGGCCAAGCTGATCGCCGGCCCCGGTGTGAACATCTGCGACGCGTGCGTGGACCTGGCGGCCTCGATCGTCGCCGAGTACACCCCTGGACCGGCCTCGCCCCACATGCCGAAGTGGGACCACCTCAGCGACGCCGACATGCTCAGGCGGCTGCCGCGCGCCGCGGCCGTCGCCGACCAGATCGAGGCCGACCTGCGCACCTGGGTCCTGGAACTGCGCCGCCGCGGCGTGACGTGGGCCAGGATCGGCGAGGCACTCGGCATCACCCGCCAGTCCGCGTGGGAACGCTTCTCCGGCGAGGAGTGAACGGTCCCCGGCGTCCGGCCTCCGCCGGGCGGCCCGAAGCCCCCGTGACGTGCCCTGTTAGCCTCGTCGGCATGATCAGGCGGGGATCATCGCGAGGGGGACCGCGCGGGCCGGAGGCCGGTGCGCAGCGTGCCCTGATCGCATCGAGTTTCGTCAGCAGGGTGGGCAACGGGCTCTTCAACACCGCGGCCGTCCTCTACTTCACGTCGGTGGTGCACCTGCCGGCCGCGCAGGTCGGGGCGGGTCTGACGATCGCCGGCCTCTGCGGCCTCGCGGCCGGCGTCCCGGCGGGCAACCTGGCCGACCGGTACGGACCGCGGGCGGTCTCGCTGACGGCGCAGGCCCTGCTGGCCGTCACGATGGCGTCCTTCGTCCTCATCGACGGCTGGCTCGCGTTCACGCTCGTGGCGACGCTGGACCGGCTGGCGGCGTCGGCGAGCGGCGCCGCGGGCGGCGCGCTCGTCGCCCGCCTCGGCGGCGAGCGCCCCGCCGCCTTCCGGGCCCGGCTCCGCACCTTCGTCAACCTCGGCGTCGTCCTCGGCACACTCGGCGCGGCCGTCGCCCTCCAGATCGACACCCGCGCCGCCTACACCGCGCTGATCCTGGCCAACGCCGCGAGCTTCGCCTGCGCCGGGCTGATCGTGCTCCTCGGCGTGCCGCACCAACCGCCCCTGCCCCGGCCGCCGGAGCACCGGCGGTGGGCCGTCCTCGCCGACCGTCCGTACGTCTCCTTCGTCGCGCTCTACAGCGCCATGGGCCTCCAGTACCAGACCGTCTCCCTCCTGCTGCCGATCTGGCTCACCGCCCACACCGACGCACCGCGCTGGACGGTCGCGCTGGTCTACGCGGTCAACAGCGGCGTCTGCGTCCTGCTCCAGAGCAGGCTGGGCTCCACGGTGGAGACCCCCCGCCAGGGCGGTCGCGCCTTCCGCCGCGCCGGGCTCCTCTTCCTCGTCAGCTGCCCCCTGATGGCCCTGACGGCCGACGTTCCCGTGTGGGTCGCACCGGTGCTCGCCGTCCTCGCCGTGTGCCTCCACAGCATCGGCGAGGTGTGGGAGTCCTCGGGCGGCTACGCGCTCGGCTTCGGCCTCGCCCCCGACCACGCCCAGGGGCAGTACCAGGGCCTCTTCGGCATCGGCTTCGACGCGGGCCAGGCCGTGGCCCCCATGATCCTCACCGGCGCGGTCCTCGCGCTGGGACACGGCGGGTGGCTGCTCCTCGGCGTGCTCTTCGCCTGCCTGGGCGCGGCGGGCCCCCCGGTGGCCGCGTGGGCCGAGCGCACCCGCCCCGGGAAGCCGGCCGCGGGCGATCCCGCACCACCCCGCCGGGGCGAGGCCCCGCTCCTCGACGCGGACCGCTGAGCGACCGGCGGGAGCACCCGCTCGGCCGCCGGACTCGGCACCGCGGCGGCGCGGGCGGGACGCCCCTAGGGCCTGTCGTCAAAATCCCCTCGTTGCCCGCAGGGCGGCCCTGCGGCGTCTGGTGCGTGCTCTCGGTGTGCCGGGTGGAAGTGCTCGTACGGGGCGTACTCGCGCTTTCGCCCGGTGCGGCGAGAGCGCGTGCCAGGCGTCGCGGGGCAGAGGGGATTTTGACGACAGGCCCTAGCATGGGCCCATGCGCGACGACACGCCCCCCCGAATCCCGCCGTGTCCGCCTGAGCAGGACCTTCGACGAGGACGCGGAGCTGTACGACCGGGCCAGGCCCGGCTATCCGCCGGAGCTGTTCGACGCGCTGGAGTCCCTGGCCGGCGCCGGGCCCGGGGCGCGCGTCCTGGAGGTGGGGGCGGGCACCGGCAAGGCGACCGTGCCGCTCGCCGCGCGCGGATGCCGGATCACCGCCGTCGAGGCGGGTGCGGGCATGGCCGCGGTCGCCCGCCGGAACCTGGCCGGGTTCGACGCGGTGGAGGTCGTGACGGCGGACCTCGAGAGCTGGCCGCTGCCGGACGAACCGTTCGACGCGGTCGTCGCCGCGACGGCGTTCCACTGGATCGACCCGGCCGTGCGGACGGCGAAGGCGGCCGCCGCCCTCCGCTCCGGTGGCGCCCTCGCCGTCGTCGCCACGCAGCACGTGGCGGGCGGCAGCGAGGAGTTCTTCGCCGAGGTCCAGGGCTGCTACGAGCGGTTCGCCCCCGCCACTCCCCCGGGCCTCCGGCCTCCCGCCGCGGCGGACGTCGACAGTTCGGCACACGCCGACGAGATCGCGCGCAGCGGGTGCTTCGGGCCGGTGCTCCTCCGGCGGTACACATGGGATCTGACGTACACCACGGCCGCGTACCTCGACGTCCTCCGCACCTACTCCACCCACCGCTCTCTGCCGACACGGGCCCGCGAGGGGCTGCTCCGCTGCGTCGCGGAGCTCGTCGACGGCCGGTACGGCGGCCGCGTCACGAAGCGGTACCTGACCGAGCTCCGGGTCTCGCACACGGTCTGACGACCGCCGTCGCGGCGGGCGGGCATGGGGGAGCCGCATGTCAGCAGGTGTACGGAGAGGAACGACGCCTGGGACGTCCCGTACATCGGCACGTCGTAGGACGGCCCGTACGACGTCGGGGGACCGCGTCGGAACAGCCCCCGGATCGCCGAGGCGGACAGCGCGCGGACGGCGGGGGCGTCCGGTCGCGTGCCCGGCCCGAACGGGGTCGGGGCGGGCGGCTTCCCCGACGGACGACGCGGTGGGTTCACGGGGGCGTTCCGTCCGGCGGGAGCGGCGCGCCGGGCCGTGGATCGGTCCTGAGCATGGGGCGCGGGGTGAGGGCGACGACGAGGACGGCCGCCGTCGTGGCGGCCACGGCGGTGACGGGCCGGTACGCGAGGGCCAGCAGGGCGCCCGGCAGAAGGAGCCGTTCGAAGAGGTGCCGGGTGACGGCCTGTCGTGGGCGGGCGGGGCGGGCGCGGACGGCCGCCAGGGTGGCGACCGCCAGGGGGAGGGCCGCGGCGAGGAGGAGCAGGTGGCCCGTGGTGGGCCGGTGTCCCGTCAGGAGCGGGAGGCAGACGGCGATCGCGTACGTGAGGGCCGACAGGAGGGTCAGGACGGTCGCCGCACGGGCCGTGCCGTGGCGCACGGGGAAGGTGCGGCAGCGCGCCCTCAGGTCGTGGGGGCGGTCGTCGACGGCCAGGAGCAGGTTGCCGAACGCCCCTTGGAGTCCCAGCGCGACCGCCGGCGCGAACAGTGCGGCGGGCGGCCAGGGGGCGGTGAGGCAGGCGCCGGCCAGCAGCGTGCACGACCATCCGGAGAAGCCGACGGCCAGGTCGCCCCAGAGGCCGCGGTCCTTGAGCCCTTTGCCGTAGGCGTAGGAGGCGGCGGCGCCGAGGGCCACGAAGAGCAGGGAGCGCGCGTTGTACAGGATCGCCGGGACGAGCATGAGCACGGCGGCCAGCGCCGCGGCCGTCTTCGCGGCGCGCGAGGAGAGGCGGCCGGAGGGGATGGGCCGGTGCGGCTTGGTCGCCATGTCCTCGGCGCGGGTGAGGTGGTCGGCGGCGTACAGGGCGCTCGCGCACGCCGCCGCGGCGGCCACCGCGGCCGCCGCCACCGCCACCGGGTCCGCGTCCGGCGCGCCCGAGGCGGCACCGGCGGCCCCGACCAGCGAGACCACCACCAGGTCGTAGGGGCGCAGGGTCTCCACGTGGCCCGACAGCCGCGGCCATGAGGGGCGTCCGGTCCGCCGGGCAGCCGGGCCGGCGCCCGCAGGTACGCCTGCGGGTACCGGTGCACCTGCGCCGGCCGGCGCGCGTCCGCCGGCCGGCGGGTCTTCACCGGCCGGTGGACGTGCCTCGGTCCTGCCCGCCGGTCCGCCGGTCCGCTGTTCGTCCTCGCCTGTGCTCACCACTCCCCGACCCTCCCCCGGGTGGATCACGGTGATGCGCGGTCCGCGCCCCCACCAGGGGCGTGCTGGGGTGCGCGGGCGTACGCGCGCCCCCGGCGGGCGACGGCCCGGCGGGGGCACGGCTCCGGTGCCGCGCACCGGACGGTGCGGGTGGGACGGGGTCAGAGCTCGGAGACGAAGTAACGCTCGACCGTCATGCGGGCGTTGGCGGAGGCGCCGACGCGGGTGCCGGTCGTCTCCCGGGCGAGGGTGTAGAAGGCGTCGACGTAGTCCGGGTCGTCGGTCCACCAGGAGGCGGGCATGGCGTCGATGACCGCGTCGACCAGCGGGATGTACGCGCCCTGGTCGGTGACCGTCAGCAGGACGGCGGCGAGGGCCTTGGCGAGCGCGGAGTAGTTGGTGTCGCCGTCGTCCTCCATGAGCACGACGTCGGCCAGGTTGTACTTGTAGAGGGACCAGTTGACCAGGATCTGGTTCGGGTGGTAGGTCGTGTCCTCGTCGTCGAGGTACGGCATGGTGACGGTGTCGACGCGGACCTTGCCGTCGGTGCCGAAGCCGGTGACGAGGCCGAAGATCTCGGCGTCGCCCTTGAACCAGGGTTCCTCGACGTCCGACGCGCTGATCGACGCGATGCGGGTCGTCCAGAAGCCGGCCGCGGCGGAGGAGCCGGCCCCGGCGGCCTGGGAGGTGCCCGAGCGGGCCTTGCTGGTGCCGGCGGGTGTGGCGAGGCCCTCGGCCGCGAGTGCACGGTCGATCACCTGGAGTCCGGCGGCGAGGGCCTCCTGTCCGTCGACGTCCACGAGGTAGACCGGGCGTTCGGGAGCCCTGGCGGCGTCCAGCCGGTGGACGTTGCCCGCGGTGTCGTAGGCGACGATCACCTCGGCGTCGTCGTCGGCGGGTGCCGAGGCGACCAGGGGCGGATGCGCGGCGAGGGCGGAGGCGGTCACCGACCGGCCGGCGAGGCCGACCCGCAGCAGGGAGGGCGCGTCCGTGCCGAGCCCCTTCGCCCGGGCGATGTCGCTCTCGGCCTCGGCCAGGGTGGTGCCGAGGGCCTTGGCCGCCGGGGTGCCGGAGGCGGCCGTCAGCGCCGGCAGGTCCACGTCCTCGCCGACGAGGACGGCCTTGGCCACCTGCCGCCCCCAGGCGGGGTCGGCGAGGGAGAGGGCCAGGGCACGGGCCGTGGCGTCCTCGGCGGCGGCGACCGGGGAGCTCGTGGCGGTGGCCGCGGCGGGTGCCGGGGCCGCCGCGGCGGTGCCCTGAAGGGTGGTCAGGGCCATGGCGCTCAGCGCGAGACCGGCGAGTGCCGCGCGGAGCTGTCTCTCAGCGAACAAGGTGTCCTCCAGACAATGGCGTCGCCCGGGTCCGGGCATGCCGGATGCACCGCCGTGCGGCGCACGGCGGACCTGTTCGTGCGGGTGCGGGCCTCATTCTGGACGAGCTCGGTCTACGCGGATAGACGGCCTGTCGGCGATTGGTGGACAGTGGTGACGGACTGTCGGAAATGTTCTCGCCGAAGGATCCGACCGTGCGGCCGGCCGCCGAACGGGTTCCGACGGCGGCGCGACCGCGGGGCCTGCGGTCAGCCGACGACGTCCGGCGGCGGGCCACCGTGCGCCGGGTCGAGCCGAGGACACGACGGCAGCCCGTACGCTGCCCCGGCCAACGCGCCGTGTCGCACGCTCGCGAGCCGCCTTGACCACCCCATGTGACCCTCCGTAAGGTCCCGTCACGTCCCCGGAGACACCCGAAGCGCCTCTCCCGGCGGTGACGTCCGGAGCCGTCCGGGCGGGCACGGCCGGAGCCGGTCCCCGTCGCGGCAGCCGCACGAGGTACGCCGCTCCCCCTCCCCCGGGCCGCATCGCCCCGGTCCTCCGCATGCCGCCGCGAAGCCGGCCCGCCGGCCCCGTCCTCTCCCCCGGTCCGCCGCCACCGTCGACGCGGACCGGCACCGGCGCCGGCACCCGCTCCGCACCGAAGGGAAAGTCCTGTGCGCAGACGCTCCGTCCTCCTCGCGGCCGGAACCCTGGCCGCCTCGATCGCCACACCGTTCGCACGGGCGCACGCCGCCTCCACGGCGGCACCCGTCCTGGACCACCAGATCGAGAGCGCCTACGACGGACGGTCGTTCACCGACCTCTCGCCCGAACTCGGGAAGATCCGGGGCCTGTCCGCGGGAACGATCCTCGTCACCTTCTCCACCACCAGCCGCAACCAGGCGATGACCCTGCTCAGCGCGTCGGACACGACGCGCCCCTCGACCGAGGTCGCGGTCTGCGTGAGCGCCGGGCGGCTGCAGTTCTCGGTCCGGCACGACGGCGTCGTGCGGCAGAACCACCTCACGCGCACGATGTACGACGACGGGGTGCTCCACACGGTCGCGGTCACCGTCTCGGCGGCCGGCACCACCTTCCACGCCGACGGCCGGTCCGTCATGACCACCGACCGGGCCGCCTTCTTCGGCGGCGCTCCGGGACTCGACGCGCTGAACGTCGCCCGCAACCGCGACAGCGACCACCCCGGCGGCGAATGGTTCTACACCGGCACCGTCACGAGAGTGGCCGTCTACGACCGCGTGCTGTCGGCGCAGGAGATCGCCGCCGAGAGCGTCCGCGTCGACCTCGCCGACATGGGCCGGATCTCCACCCTGCTGAACTCCGACACCCCGGCCGTCTGGCTGATCACCGGCGACAGCATCACCCACGGCGCCCTGTGGACCAACGGCTGGCGCAGCTATCCGGAGCACTTCCAGGAGCGGGTCCGCTGGGAGCTCGGCAAGCCGAAGAACAGCGACTTCGTCGTGGATTCCGGAGTGAGCGGCAGCACCACCGCCGATCTCGTGGCGGCGTTCGCCGACCGGGTCACGGCCTTCCGGCCGAAGGTCGTGTCGATCATGCTGGGCACCAACGACGTCGCCACCGCCTCCACCGGCCCGGCCGTGTACCGGGCCAACCTGCGCAGGCTCGTGGCGGACGTGCGGGCCCTGCCCGGCGGCGCGGTCCCCCTCCTCCAGACCCCCAACCCCGTCGACACCGGCCGCTGGCCGCAGCGGGCCGCCCTCTCCGACTACGTCCGGATCATGCGCGAGGTGGCGACCGAGCTGGACGTCGTCCTCGTCGACCACCACGCCCACTGGCTGGAGACCGGCGGTGGCACCCCGCCCCTCGGTCTCCTGGGCGACGGGCTGCACCCCGATCAGCGGGGCCATCTCCTCCTGGCCACGAAGATGATCAGGGACCTGCGCCTGTTCGATCCCGCCAGCCGTGTCTGCCGGCTGGTGATCCCCTGACGGGCCGCCCGGGACGGGCCGGTTCGGCCCGTCCCCCGCGACGCCACGGCACGCGTCAGGCGTGGAGGTCGTACGTGCGGTCGGGCAGCGTCACGTACACGGCGACCGGGACGGGCGAGCGGAGCGGCCGCTTCCAGTCACCGGTGCCCTTGTACAGGACCGTGGTGGCGTAGGCGCCGGAGGCGGTGGCGTACAGGTCCGGACGGCCGTCGCGGTCGGCGTCCCCGAGCCCGAGGAAGTGGCCGAACCCCTGCCAGCCCGCGCCGACGCGGATCCGTGGCGCGATGGTGCCGTCCCCCCTGCCGAGGTAGAGCCACAGGACGCCCGACCCGTCGCGGGCGACGAGGTCTCCGGCGGCTGCTCCCGCCATGTTCCCGACGGCGGTCAGGTCGTTGTAGACGCCCCACCCACCGCCGATCCTCTTGCGGCCCGAGAAGGGGGCGTTGGCGTTGCCCGTCGCGGGGTAGAGCCACAGCACGCCGGCCTTGTCGGTGGCGAGGAGGTCGGGGCGCCCGTCACCGGTGAAGTCGGAGCCTGCCGCGAGCTTGTCGTACACGCCCCAGCCGGCGCCGATCCTGGTGCGGCCGGCGAGCGGTGCCTTGGGGTCGCCGGTGCCCTTGTACAGCCACAGGACCCCGGAGCGGTCCCGCGCCACGAGGTCGTTCACGATCGAGCCGCCGAGGTTCCCGGCGGCCTCGATCCGGTCGTAGATCTGCCATCCGGCGCTGACGAGCCGCCCGGGGTTCTGGTTGAGCTGATCGGCCCAGTGCACCTTGTAGGTGTCGTGCATCCACAGGCGTCCGGAGGTGTCCCGGGCGAACACGTCGGGCGAGCCGTCGGTGTCGAAGTCGTGGGCCCCCGACCCGCGCGTCACCGTGAACTCGCCCGAGGCGCGCAGCACGGGTCCGATCCCGTTGCGCGGGGTGCCCGTGATCTCCCAGGTGTACGGACCGTTCGAGGCGGCCGTGACCATGTCGGGTACGTCGTTCCACCGGAGCTCGCCCGCCCACGCGAACGACAGGGTGTGCGGGTCGTACACGCCGACCGGGGGGAGCGCGTTCTCGGTGACCGTCTCGCCGGTGCGGTTGTTGCGGAGCTTCACCACCAGGTCGACGTTGGTGCGACTGAGCCGCCAGTTCAGGGTGAAGCGACCCCCGGTCCGGTCCAGGTCGAGCAGGGCCGGGACGTTGTGGCCGAGCAGCGTGACCTTGGTCGGGGCACCGGTGGCGGCCACCTGGGTGGCCACCGGTGCGCCGTCGGCGCCCGGGGCGATCCGGTAGACGCCCTCGCCGCCGGCCACCGTCCCGCCGAGGACGCCGGTCGCGTCGCCGGGGGCGTCGATGCCCGACACCGCGTGGTCGAGGAGCCTGCGGGTGGCCGGGCCGTACAGGTCACGGGCCGTCACCGCGTTCTGCGGGTCGGCCGAGTTGTCGAGCAGACCCCCGGTCCGGGCGTACGTCACCCACTTCCCCACCAGACCCAGTGTGATGTCGCCCGTACCGGCGAGCGTGATCAGCTGGACCTTGCCGGTGGCCCGCTCCAGGACGTTGACGACGGTGTTGCCGCCGCTGAAGCGCGCCCAGGCGACATGGGTCGCGGAGAGCACGGGCGAGGCGTTCCTGCCGCCGGATCCGCCCATGTCGCGGCTCGCGGTGACGGTGGCCGTCGCGAGGTCGAGGACCGCCCAGCGGGCGACCTGGCCGCCCGTCCCCGTCCCGTAGGAGAGCAGGACGTCGTCTCCGGCCGCACCCACGGCGAACACGCGCGTGGCGTCGGCCGGCAGTCCGGACACGGTCCGCTTCGACGGAGCCGCACCCGCCTCGCCGGGCCCGTGGACGTGGAGGTCCTGGCCCGTGCCGGCGGCGTTGCGGGTGGAGACGAAGACATGGGAGCGGACCGCTCCGGCGAAGACCGCTTCCGGTCCGGCGCCCGCCAGGTCCACCTGGTAGACGTCCTTGCCCGCCTCCATGTCCTTGAGGGTGACGACGCTGCGCACCTGGTCGATCACCAGGTCGGAGTCGCGGGAGCCGAACACGAAGTGGCCCCGGGGGAACGCGGTCGTCGTGCCGTCGGCGAAGCGCGTCCAGCGCGCGAGGTCCGGGTCCTCCGCGTCCCAGCCGAGGACACCCGTGCGGCCCAGGCTCACCAGGTGGTCGCCCTCGCCGAAGCGGGCCACGGCGGCGGCCCCGGTCTCCGCGGCCGTCGCCGCCGGGACCGCCGCGGCTCCGACGGGGGCGACGGCCGCGGTGCCGGCCGTCACCGCCAGCGCGGCGAGGACGGCCATGCCGAGCTTCTGATGTCTGGCTATGTGGGACAACTCGCTGTTCCTCCACGTGAGTCCTGCGTCGGTGGCGCGACACGCCACAGACGCAGGACTCACGAGATGATCACATGGTTGTACGCGGGAGATGCGTCCATAACCACGACTCCCTTTGTGTGGTTCGCCCCCATGCCCACGCTTCGGTCGTCCCCCTACCGTGTGTGCACACCGCGTGCCGCTGGGCATCGGGCGGGCGCGCCACGAGCGCATGAGCGGGGAGGCCGGGACATGGCCGCAGGACGGGGTTCGGGGGGCCGGTGGCGGGCGCGCGCGGCGCGGGTCGTGGCGATCGTGGGGGTCGTCGCGGCGGCCGTGGTGGCGCCGCCCGCCGCCGGCGGCGGCAGGGCGGAGGCCGCGGCCGGCGCCCTGCCCCCGTACGTGTCGCTGGAGGCGACCTTCGGGGCGGGGACCGTCACCAACGGCTGGACGTCCGTGGAGCGCTACGCCGACACGACGAGCGGGTTCCGCACCGAGGGCTACCCGGCGGACGGGCGCGGCGACCAGGACGGCAAGCGGCTGACCTACTTCGGCGGGGTGGCCCGGCCCTCCTCGGGCCGGTTCCTCCTCTACTCGGCCCCCGGCTGGAACACCGGCAGCCGGACCACGCCCGTCCTGCTCGTCCACGGAGCGAACGACAACGCCGACCGGGCGTGGGCGAACCCCGGCGAGGCGGGCGGCTACGGCTGCGGCGCCGCCTCCTGCCCCTCGACCGGGCTGATGCAGTACCTGGCGGGGCGCGGTCACCGGGTGTTCGCCGTCGGTTTCGCGCACAAGCAGGGCGACAACCTCATGCAGGCACAGCTCGTCGGCGACGCCATCGCGGTGATCAAGGCGAAGCTCGGCGTGGACAAGGTCGACCTCGTCGGCTGGAGCAAGGGCCAGATGTCGACCCGGGCCTACGTGTCGTCGGTGAGGCCGAGCTGGGGACGGGCGTACGCGGGCGACGTGCGGCGCCTGGTCACGCTCGGCGGCCCCAACGGCGGCTACGACTACCCCTACGCCCACGGCTGGGCCCACGACTTCTCCGTCTGGCCCGAGTGCGGGGGCACGGTCAACGCCCCCTCGCCGCACTCCCACATGACCTGCTACGGCCTCTACACCGCCCACCCGGAGTTCTCGATGACCCCGGCCGGCGGCCAGGACAACTACCCCGGGCAGCGCCAGATGCTCGCCCGCTGGGACGGCGTCTACGGGGTCGACGGCTCCGCCCAGGACTGGTACACGACCTACTACGGCGGCCAGGGCTTCGCCACGGCCGGCAGCGGCATCCAGGCGGCCATCGACGCCGGATCGCTCGTCGCCCCGCTGCGGAACGCCGGTGTGCCGGCCTCCGTGTCCATGTACCTGCTGGCCGGCGGCTCCGCCGACGTGCTCGGTATCTTCAACGAGAACCGCGGCCCCAGCGACGGCGTCGTCTTCGTCTCCAGCGCCCTCGACACGACCGGCGTCGCCACCGTCGGCGGCAAGGCGACGATCGCGGGCGCCAACCACCTGGAACTGGGCTGGCACGCCTCGGCCGCCGCCCAGGTCGCCGCCTGGCTGTCCTGAAGCACCCGACACGACCACGGGAACCGACATGACCACCCTGCGCACCCGCCGGGTCGACACCGGCCGACTGACCCAGCAGATCACCGAGGCCGAGGGCCGGGACGACGGGGACGTCGTGCTCCTCGTGCACGGCAACGTCTCCTCGTCCGCCTTCTGGGACACGACCATGACCGCCCTGCCGGCCGCCTACCGGCCGATCGCCGTCGACCTGCGCGGCTTCGGCGGCACGGACCCGCTGCCCGTCGACGCCACGCGCGGGCTGCGGGACTACGCCGACGACCTCGCCGCGCTGCTCGCCGCCCTCGACGTCGAACGGGCCCACCTGGTGGGCTGGTCCATGGGCGGCGGCGTGGTCATGCAGTACCTGCGCGACCACCCGGCCGCCGTGCGCTCCCTCACCCTGGTCAACCCCGTCTCGCCGTACGGCTTCGGCGGCACGCACGGCGTGGAGGGCACGCTCAACTCCGCCGACGGAGCCGGATCGGGCGGCGGCACCGCCAACCCCGACTTCGTGCGGCTCCTCGCCGAGGGCGACCGCGGCGAGGCGTCGCCGCTCTCGCCGCGCTCGGTCCTGGCGGCCTGCTACGTGAAGCCGCCGCTGCGCCCCGACCACGAGGACGCGTACGTCGAGTCCATGCTCACCACGCGGCTCGGCGACGACCACTATCCGGGCGACAGCACGGAGTCGGCGGCCTGGCCGGGCATCGCCCCCGGCACGCGCGGCGTCCTCAACTGCCTCGCCCCCACCCACTTCCGCGCCGACGACCTGCACCTGGCCGACCCCCGGCCGCCGGTGCTGTGGGTGCGCGGCGAGGACGACGTCATCGTCTCCGACACCTCCCTGTTCGACCTGGCGCACCTGGGCTCGGTCGGCGCGGTCCCGGGGTGGGACGGCACTCCGGCGCAGCCGATGGTGGCGCAGACCCGTCACGTCCTGGAGCGGTACGCGGCAGCGGGCGGCGCCGTGCGGGAGGTCGCGGTCGCCGACGCCGGGCACGCGGTCCACCTCGAACGGCCCGAGGAGTTCACCAAGGCGCTGCTGGAGGTCCTGTCGGCATGACGGTGTGCGGCACACGACAGGGCGCGGTCCGCGGACGCGCCGGCGCCGACGGCGTGACGTCCTTCCTGGGCATCCCGTACGCCGCTCCGCCCTTCGGCGCGCGGCGGTTCCACGAGCCGGCGCCGCCCGAGCCCTGGACGGGGGTGCGCGAGGCCACGGCCCGCGGCGCGACGGTGCCGCACGCCCCCTACGCCCCGCCCTTCGACGCGCTCATCCCGGAGAACGCGATCGAGGGCGAGGACTGTCTGAACCTCAACGTCTGGACCCCCGCCCCGGGCCCCGGCGCGCGTCTTCCCGTGATGGTGTGGCTGCACGGCGGGGCCTTCAGCAACGGATCGGGGTCGGCCCCGGCCTACGACGGGCACGCCTTCGCGCGCGACGGCGTCGTGTGCGTGACCGTCAACTACCGTCTGGGCGCGGACGGTTTCCTCCACCTGCCGGGCCGTCCCGACAACCGCGGCCTGCTGGACCAGATCGCGGCCCTGCGCTGGGTCCGGGAGAACATCGCCTCCTTCGGCGGCGATCCGGACCTCGTCACCGTGTTCGGCGAATCGGCGGGCGCCATGAGCATCGGCGCGCTCCTGGCCCTGCCGCCGGCGCGCGGCCTGTTCCGCAGGGCGATCCTGCAGAGCGGCGCCTGCCATCACTTCCTCCGGCCGTCGTCGGCGGCCCTGATCACGGCCCGTCTCGCCGAGGCACTCGGCATCGACCCGACACCCGAGGCCTTCGCGACCGTCCCCTTCTCGCGGCTCCTCCCCGCCCAGGCCGCCCTGCGCGCCGAACTCAACGCCCGTCCCGATCCCGCCCTCTGGGGCGAGGCGGCGCTCAACATGATGCCCTTCGAGCCGGTCCTCCCGGCCCTCACGCCGCCCGGCCCCGACTGCGGGGTCGACCTGCTCGTCGGCAGCAACCGCGAGGAGTACCGCCTCTTCCTCGTCCCGACGGAGCGGCTCCGCCTCGTCCCCGAACCGACGCTCCGCGCCCTGGTCACGGCCTACGGCCTGGACCCGGCCGAGGCCCTTCCCGTCTACCGGGCCGACCGCCCCGACTCCACGGCCGGCGCACTCCTCGACGCGGTGGCGACCGACTGGTTCTACCGCATCCCCGCCCTCCGCCTCGCCGAGTCCGTCCCCGGCTCCCACGTCTACGAGTTCGCCTGGCGCTCGCCCCGGTTCGGCGGCGACCTCGGCGCCTGCCACGCCCTCGAACTGCCCTTCGTCTTCGACCGCCTCGACGATCCGTCGTACGCCCCGCTGCTCGGCCCCCACCCGCCCCAGGCGCTGGCGGACGCCGTCCACGGCGCCTGGATCGCCTTCGCGAGGACCGGCGACCCCGGCTGGGCCCCGTACGAGAAGACGACCCGGACGACGATGACCTTCGGCGCCTCCCCCCTCTCCGCCCCGGTCGCCGATCCCCGCGCGGCCGAGCGCCTCCTCTGGGAGGGCGTGCGGTGAGGTCGTGCGAGACGGCCGCCACGCGATTCGTGCGGAGGGCGGTCAGCCGATAGGGTTCCGGGTCACGACCGCACCCCGCTCGATCCAGGGGCCGGTCAGGGCTCTGCCGCGGTGCGTGGCGACTCCACGACCGCCGTGCCGATCTCTGCCTGCCCGGGCCCTGGACGACGGGGGCGATCCTCACGGCGGGGCCGGTCGGGCCCGGCCGACGGGTCTGGAGGAACGAGTGGCACAGCTCATCGCCGAGGTATCACGGACGTTCAACGAGTTCCTGCTCCTGCCCAACCGGACGCGGACCGACTGCTCGGCCGCGACGGTCGACCTGCGGACGCCCCTGGTGCGGCACGTCGTGGGCGAGGCGTCGGCGATCGAGCTGCAGTCCCCGTTCACGTCCGCGATCATGCAGGCCGTCAGCACCCCCGCACTCGCCATCGCCCTGGCGCGCAACGGCGGTCTCAGCTTCCTGCACCACAACCAGTCGGTGGCGGACCAGGCGGCGGCGGTCCGCCAGGTGAAGAACTTCAAGGCCGGGTTCGTCACCAGCGACACCAACGTACGCCCCGAGGACAGTCTGACCGTCCTGGTCGACGTCATGCGCCGCACGGGGCACAGCACCGCCGCGGTCACCCACGACGGGACCGCCACCGGCCGCCTCCTCGGCCTGGTGACCTCGCGGGACTTCCATCCGCAGCGCCACGATCTGGACGGCCCGGTCGCCGACCGGATGACGGCCCTCGCCGACCTGGCGCACGCCGGACCGGACACCACGCTCTCCGAGGCCAACGCGCGGCTGTGGGACGAGCGGCTCGACTGCCTGCCGGTGCTCGGCGACGAGGGCCGTCTGCAGTACCTGGTCTTCCGTTCCGACTACGCGGACAACAAGCGCCACCCGAACCAGCTCGTGGACTCCGCCAAGCGGCTGCGCGTGGGCGCCGGCATCAACACCCACGACTACCGGGAGCGGGTGCCGGCCCTGCTGGAAGCGGGCGCGGACGCCCTGTGCTTCGACTCGTCGGACGGCTACAGCGACTGGCAGGCAGAGGCCCTGACCTGGGTGAAGAAGCACCATCCGGAGATCCCGGTCGGCGGCGGCAACGTCGTCGACGGCGAGGCGTTCACCTTCCTCGCCGAGGCGGGGGCGGACTTCGTCAAGGTCGGCGTCGGTGGCGGCTCGATCTGCATCACCCGGGACCAGAAGGGGATCGGACGCGGCCAGGCCAGCGCCGTGATGGACGTGGCCGCGGCCCGCGACGCCTTCCTCGAGCGCACCGGCGCGTACGTGCCGATCTGCTCCGACGGCGGGCTGGTGCACGACTACCACGTCTCGCTGGCCCTGGCGATGGGGGCCGACTTCGTCATGATGGGCCGCTACTTCGCGCGCTTCGACCAGGCGGCCGGCGCCAAGGTGCCCACCCGCGACGGCTTCGTGAAGGAGTACTGGGGCGAGGGATCGAACCGGGCCCGCAACTGGCAGCGCTACGGCCAGGGGGGCCAGGGGCTGATCTTCGAGGAGGGCGTCGACGGGTACGTCCCCTACGCGGGCGACCTCAACGAGGGCCTCGCCCTGACCGTCGCGAAGATCAAGACGACGATGGTCTCCTGCGGCTCCGCCACCCTGCCCGAGTTCCAGGCCACCGCACGGCTGACCCTGGTCTCCGACCAGAGCTTCCAGGAGAGCCACGCCAACGTCACCCTGCGGGACAACCCCGCGCCGAGGTGACCTGCTCCGTGGAGAACGACTCCGGGGGAGGATCGCCGGAGGGACCGGACTCCACGGGCCGACTGCTCCACGGGTCCGCGACTCCAGGGGCCCGAGCGGGCTCCGCGCGCGCCGGAATTCGGTCGCTCCGGCGCCCGCGGAGACCTACGGTGGCCCGCATGAGGCTGCTCTCCGTCAACATCGGCCGTCCCCGGCCCAATCCGTGGAAGAGTCCGGAGAAGACGGGCATCGACAAGCGGCCCGTCGACGGGCCGGTCGCCGTCGTCGTACCCGGCCCCAAGGGCGCCGGTGAGGTCGGACTCGTGGGCGACCGCGCGTACGACGTCAAGAACCACGGCGGCGCCGACCAGGCGGTGTACGCCTTCGCCCGGGAGGACCTCGACGGCTGGGAGGCCGTGCTGGACCGGAAGCTCTCCGACGGCTTCTTCGGGGAGAACCTCACGACGTCCGGCCTCGACGTCAACGGCGCCCTGATCGGCGAACGGTGGCGCATCGGGGCGGACGTGGTCCTGGAGGTCTCGTGCCCGCGCATCCCGTGCGCCACGTTCCAGGGCCGGCTGGGCCGGGCGGACTGGCTCAAGGAGTTCACCCGGGCCGCGGCTCCGGGCGCCTATCTCCGCGTGATCCGTCCCGGTGACCTGCGCGCGGGAGACCTCGTCGAGGTCGTCCACCGGCCGGAGCACGACGTGACCGTGGCGGTCGCCTTCCGCGCGCTGACCCTCGAACCGGGGCTCCTGCCCCGCCTGTTGGTCGCCGACGCACTGCCCGAGGAGGACAAGGAGCTGGTCCGCCGACGCCTCCCGGCATGACCGGGACGACCGCGCGGGCACACGAGGCGGTCGGGTACGGCATGGCCGCGGCCCGCCCGCGCCGCCCGTTCCCGGCCGGTCCCGGTTCCGCCGGCTCAGTCGCCGATGCGGGAGAGGGCGCCCGGGCCGAGGTGTTCGGCGACGACGCCGAGGGCGGCCTTGACCTCGTCCAGTCGCGCCGGATCCTGCAGCACGTGCCTGAGGACGTCGTCGATGTCGGCGGATCGGACCGCCGCGACGCGGGCGGAGGTGTCCGGGGACGGGGTGACGAGGGTCCGGCGGCGGTCGTCGGGATCGGTGCGGGTCTCGACCGCGCCGGCTTCCCGGAGACGGGCGACGCAGGCCGAGACCTTGCTCTGGGGGAAGCCCGTCCGCGCGGCGATGTCCTTGACGGGCGTTCCGGGGTGGGCCTTGACGTCGGCCGCGACGATGATCACCGACTGCGTACTCGTTCCGTGGGCGCCGATGCCCTCGGTGGGGATGGCGGCCTCGCCGAGCTTCATCAGGGTGCGGCCCAGGAGGGCCAGGTCCATGCCGTTCACACCGCGCAATATACATCGCGTTCGATACATCAGTCTTGATGCATCTGAATGGATGCATTACCGTGGAGCCCACCACCACCGAGGAGGACTCCCGATGACCACCGGCCTGCTGCCCGTCGACGGCGCCGCGCTCCACTTCGAACAGCGCGGCTCCGGCCCGCTCCTGTTCATCTCGCAGAGCGGGGAGGGCGACGCCGGGCGGACCGCCGATCTGGTCGACGCCCTCGCCGGCGACTTCTCCGTGCTCACCTACGACCGCCGCGGCCTCTCCCGCAGCACCCTGACCCACCCCGGGCGCCCGGTCACCATGGCCGACCACACCGACGACGCCCGCCGCCTCCTCGCCCACGTCGCCGACGGCCCGGCCCACATGCTCGGCTGCAGTTTCGGCGCCGTCATCGGCCTCCACCTGGCCGCCGGACACGACGGCCTCCTCGACACCCTCATCGCCCACGAGCCCGTGGCCCCCTGGCTGCTCGACGCGGAAGCCGACGCGCACCGCCGCGAACTGGAGGAGCTCCAGGAGCTGTTCGCCGCGGGCGGGCTCCCGGCGGCCCTCCCGGCCATCGCCGCGTCCCTCGGTATCGACCCGGCCCACCCCGACACCGAGCCCGACCTCACCCCCCAGCCCATGGACGAGCAGCGCCGCCGCAACTTCGCCCACTTCATCACCGCGGAGTTCACCGCCCTCCGCACCGATCCCGGCTGCCGCGACGCCCTCGCCACCCGCGGGACCCGCATCCTGCCCGCCACCGGGCGCACCACCCCGACCACCGTCTTCGACCACCAGGCCGCCCACCGCCTGGCCGCCCTGGTCGGCCGGCCCGTCCTCACCTTCCCGGGCGGCCACAACGGCAACACCACCCACCCCCGCGCCTGGGCGGACCGGCTCCGCACCCTTCTGCGCGCGCCGCGCACCTGAGACCGGGCCGGGCGCACCGCTACGACGACGCCGCCCGCGCGCGTCAGCACGAGCGGGTGCCGGGCCCGGCCCCTGCCCGACGGCCACCTTCCGGGACGGCCCGAGGGCGTCGCGGGCACCGCCCGAGCACGTGCGGATCAGCTCAGGTGGCGGGCGGGGGCGGGAGGACGGAGGGTGGGCGCACAGGGCTGTCCGCCTTCGAGCCCCGAGGACGTCGCCGATGCACCGCTACCCGCCGATCGCCGACCACGGTCTCGTCGGAGACCTCCAGACGTGTGCGCTGGTGTCCGCCGAAGGGGTGGTGGACTGGATGTGCTCGCCGAGGTTCGACGCGCCGAGCATCTTCGGCAGGCTGCTCGACCACGAGCGGGGCGGACACTTCTCGATCACGGTCGAGGCCCCCGGCACGTCGGTGCGCCAGCTGTACCTGGCGGACACCGCGGTACTGCTGACCCGTTTCCTGACGCCCGACGGCGTCGGCGAGGTGGCCGACTTCATGCCGCTCGCCGACGATCCGACGGTGCCGGCCGACCGCCACACCCTGGTCCGGGTCCTGCGGGTGGTGCGCGGAACGGTCCGCTTCGCCGTCGAGTGCCGGCCGCGCTTCGACTACGGGCGGGAGGCGCACGAGCTGCTCCTGGACGGCGACACGGCCCGGTTCACGGGGGTCACGGCGTCGGCTCGGCTCCAGGTGCTCGGCCCCGTCCCCCTGGAGCGGGACGGCGGCGACGTCCGCGCCACCGTGGAGCTGTCCGCCGGCCAGCGGGCCGCCGCCGTCCTCACCCTGGACGCCGCCGACGCGGCGCCCCCGGAGCCGTCGGACGAGACCAGCCTGCGGGCCGCGTTCGACGGCGTGCGGTCCTTCTGGCACGCGTGGATCAGCCGGTGCCGGTACAAGGGGCGGTGGCAGCAGCAGGTCAACCGCTCGGCGATCACGCTGAAGCTGCTGACGTACGCGCCGTCCGGCGCGCCGGTGGCCGCCGCGACGACGAGCCTGCCGGAGCAGGTCGGCGGCGAGCGCAACTGGGACTACCGCTACACCTGGGTCAGGGACGCCTCGCTGTCGGTGCGCGCGATGGTCGACCTGGGCTTCACCGAGGAGGCGGACGCCTTCCGCATCTGGCTCGGCACCCGTCTGCAGGCGGGCGGGACGGTGAGCGGCGAACCGCTGCAGATCATGTACCGCGTGGACGGCGATCCGCACCTGAGCGAGGAGGTGCTCGGCCACCTGGAGGGCTGGCGCGGCTCGGCCCCCGTCCGCGCGGGCAACGGCGCCGCCGACCAGCTCCAGCTCGACATCTACGGCGAGGCCGTCTACGCCTTCGCGCAGGCGCGCGACCTCGCGCAGCTCGCCGGTTACGACGGCTGGCTCCGCTTCGCCGCCACGGTGGACTGGCTGGTCGAGCACTGGGACCGCCCCGACGAGGGGATCTGGGAGACCCGCGGCGGCCGGCAGGACTTCACCTACAGCCGTCTGATGTGCTGGGTCGCCTTCGACCGGGCGGTGCGGATGGCCATCGAGCTCGGCCGGCCCGCCGACCTGCCCCGCTGGACGGCCGCCCGGGACGCGGTGCTGCGCCAGGTCATGGAGCGCGGCTGGTCCACGGAGCGCGGGGCGTTCGTGCAGCACTACGGCAGCCAGGTCCTCGACGCCTCCCTGCTCCTCATGCCGATCACCGGCTTCATCGCGCCCCGTGACCCCCGCTGGCTCTCCACCCTGGACGCGATGGACCGCGAACTCGTCTCCGACAGCCTGGTCTACCGCTACGACCCCGCGGCCTCCCCCGACGGGCTCCGCGGCTCCGAAGGGACCTTCTCGCTCTGCAGCTTCCTCTACGTCGACGCCCTCGCCCGGGCCGGGCGCGTCGAGCAGGCCCGGTACGCCTTCGACAAGATGCTCACCTACGCCAACCACGTCGGGCTGTTCTCCGAGGAGATCGGCCCGACCGGCGAACAACTCGGCAACTTCCCGCAGGCGTTCACCCACCTCGCGCTGATCACCGCCGCGATGAGCCTCGACACGGCCCTGGACCGCGAGACCTGAGCCCTGAGCGCCTGTCTCTCTGCCCACTCGAGCCCCAGGGCCCCTGAACGAGCCCGACGGGCCCCGCCCCCGGCCGTCTCGACGGCGGCGGTGATCGGCGCGGCGCCCGTCGACGTACGGAAAACCACCTGCCGACGCGCTCGCGGTCCCGGTATCGTCCGGTCTCCCGACAGGCCGCACCGGCGGCCCCCGTCCAGAAAGCGACGCCCATGACCAGCCGCCGTGCGACGACGACCCTCTGGCGCCCCACCGGCCCCGTGGAGCTTGAGCTGGTGCGGCAACTCGACTGGCGCGCCTGGCCGCCGCGACTGCCCGAGCAGCCGATCTTCTACCCGGTGCTCGACGAGGACTACGCGATCAAGATCGCCCGCGACTGGAACGTGAAGCACAGCGGCGTCGGCTTCGTCACCCGCTTCGAGGTCGACTCGGAGTTCCTCGGCCGGTATCCCGTCCAGCAGGCGGGCGGCCGGACGATCCTGGAGCTCTGGGTCCCGGCCGAGGAGCTGGACGACTTCAACGCCCACATCGTCGGCGAGATCCAGGTGGTCCACGAGTTCCGCTGAGGCGCCCCCGCCGCGCGGCCGGCGGCCCCTTCGCCGTGCGGGGACGGGAGGGGCCGCACGGGAGCGGTTCCCTCAGTCGGAGGACGGCGGGGTGGAACGTCCGCGGATCGCGCGGCCCACGAGCACGGCGAGCGGGACGACGACCAGGACGTAGGCGGCACAGGCCGCCGCGGCCACGAAGCTGTCCGTGATCGCCAGGACGAGGCCCCCGATCACGAGGGCCGCGGCAAGGGTGCAGAAGAAGAGACGCATAACACCTCTAACGACCAAAGCGGGTGAGGGGCCTTCGGAACGACCCTGGGAACGTGGGTCCGGGGATGCCGTCGACCGCCACGCCGGTGTGCCCGAGTTCCCAGGTCCGGGGAGGTAGGACACCCGGTCGGCAGGGGTTCAGGTGTCCCCCGGGCCGACCGCGCGGGCGGCGGCGGGCCCCGGCCGCGAAAGGGCGCCCCACCGGGCCCGCACACCCCGTCGCAGCCGGGCGTCACCGGTCGTCCCAGGCGGAGGCGGACAGCCGGTGGTACCACCACATGTCGCCGTCCCACGGGCGCCGGTCCGCGAAGGGGTCGGGCAGGGTGCGCCGGGAGAACTCCCGGTCGAGCACGACCACACGGCGCCTGAGTTCGGCGCGCGCCCGCGGCGGGAGGTGTGCGAGCACCGTGGCGAGGACGTCGCGGCCGTGGCGCACGTCGTCGAAGGAGTGCCACCGGCAGCCGCACTCCGGAAGGCGGGGGTAGAGCGGCCGGCGCCCCGGCGGCCCGAGGAACGTCTCGTAACGACGCAGCGCCTCGCGGACGGCACCGGGGTGGAGGAGGCCGCCGCCGCACATCTCGACGCGGTGGACGGCGCGGCTGGTGTGGTCGGAGATCCCGGGAATGCGTTCCGGCGGCGGAGCGTCCCATCGACGCGGCCTCTCGAACGGTCGGGTGCGCAGCGCGCCCGGCCGTCTACGCGGCACGGGCCTTTCGGTACGACGTCATGGGGGCATTGTGTCAGCGGCCGCCGTGGATGCCCAGCCCGTTCCGGGTGCCGCAGGTCGGAGCGCCGTACGCGCCGGCCCTGGCGACCGCCGACACCGCGAGCCAGGCGTGACCGACGAGGCACCCCCCTGGAGTCGCCCCGTGCGACGCATCACGGCAACGGCGATGACAGCGGCGGCGTTGGTGGCGTGGGGCGAGTGGGTGAACCGGCGCTGGTCGCGGATGCTCGTCGGCGACCGTGAGGGCGTCACCGAAACCGTGGTGGTCCTGGGTCACCGGAATCCCCCGCCGCGGGCGAACCTCGTCAACCGCGCGCGTCCGCGCCGGCCTGTTGTCCCTCCGGCGCCTGCGCGCCGACGAGCGGAGGCTTCCCCGCCAGGCGTCGGCTTCCGGCACCCCCGGCGCTCGCCGGCTCCTCCCTCGGTGTGGCGGGCGCGCCCCGCCGCGCGTGTCCCCGCCTCTGCGCGACGTGATCACGATCACCTTTCTCCGGCGGGGGCGGTGTCAACCGGATCCCGCACGGCGGGCGTATGCGGGGTGTAGTCGGAGATCCGGGAGTTTGCTGTTGACGGTCGAGGAGTTCGAAGAGTTCTACGCCCACGCGGTGGCGCGGCTCACGGGCCAGCTGTACGTGATGCTCGGTGACCTGCACGAGGCGCAGGACGTCGTGCAGGAGGCCTTCGTGAAGGGCTGGAGCCGGCGGAGGCAGCTGGACCGGGAGGGGCAGCCCGAGGCGTGGATCCGCACGGTGGCCTGGCGGCTCGCGGTGAGCCGCTGGCGCGGTCGGCGGCGGACGTCGGAGGCGTGGCGCCGCGGGGTGGAGACGCCGGTGGTCGACGGGCCCGGGCCCGACCACCTGGTGCTGGTCGACGCCTTGCGCGGGCTGCCGCTCCAGCAGCGGCGCACGCTCGCCCTGCACTACCTGTGCGATCTGAGCGTGGACCAGGTCGCGGCCGAGACCGGGCTGTCGAGCGGCACCGTCAAGACCCATCTCTCCCGCGGCCGGGCGACGCTCGCGCAGCGGATCGAGGACCCCCGGAACGCGCACCCGTCGAGCGAGGAGGCACCTGGTGAGTGAGCCCCACGACCCCCTGCGGTCCCTGTTCCGAGAGGCCGCCGACGCGGGGCGGGCCCACGCGTCCTACCCGCCCGCGGCCGACATCAGCGCCCGGGGCCGGCGGGTCCACCGACGCCGGCTCGCGGTGTTCGCCGCGGGGGCCTGCCTCGTCGTGGGCGGCGGGGCCGCCGGCCTCGCCGCGCTGCCGCCCGGGCCCTCGGAGCCCGTACTCCCGGCCACCAGCCCCTCGGTGAGCGGTCCGGCGCCGACGGGCGTACCTCCGGTGGGTTCCACGACGTCACCCCCGCCGAGCCCGCCGGCCTCGACGCCCCCGCAGGGGACCCGGACGACGGCCCCGCCGACCTCCTCGGCCACCGCGACGCACACGGTGTCGGGGACCTCCACGACCACGCCCCCCGGCGGCGCCGGCTGACCGTCTTCCCGCTGGACGCCGGACCGCCGGGCCGTCGCCCGTAGGTCCGGCCCCGGACCCCTTCCCGTGCCGCTCCCCCGCGGCACCCTCCACGAGGGCTCGCCTCCCGGGACCGCCGACGCCCCAGGCCGTCCCGCGCCCCGCCACACCCCGGAGAGAGAGAAATGCCCCTCATAGTCCGCGATGCCCTGCATGCGCCCTCGCGTCGATCCGGAAGCGCCGCCCCTCAGGACCGTCCGCCCGCGCCGGCCCCGCCCGGATGGCGCCGCCGGCTCCGGCTCGACGCCGCGGACCGGGACGTGCTGGTCCTGTACCTGCTGACCCGGGTCGCGCTGCTGCTCACCGCGTACTGCACCGCCTGGCTGTTCCCGCGCGATCCCGAGAGCCACGCGCCCCAGCCGTTCTCCGCCGTCGTGGGCCAGTGGGACTGGAACCACTACCTGCACATCGCGCGTGACGGCTACTTCCCCGACGACCCGTCGGCTCGGCCGGATCCATGGGACAACAGGGAGGCCTTCTTCCCCGGCTTCCCGCTCGCGCTCCGGGCCGTGTACCCCCTCGTGGGCGACTGGACGGCGGCCGGACTGCTCATCTCCCTCGTCGCCGGAGCCGTCGCCGTCCTGGCGCTGGCCCGCATCGCTCGGCACCATCGTCCGCGGGCCGCCGACGGGCGGCGCGCGGCGCTGCTCCTGCTGGTCTCGCCGTGTGCCGTCTTCCTCGCCGTCGGCTACACCGAGTCCCTCTTCCTCGCCTTCGCGCTCCCCGCGTGGCTGGCCGCCCGACGCCACGCCTGGCCCCTCGCCGCGCTCCTCGCCGCCTGCGCCACCACCGTCCGGGTCACCGGGCTGTTCCTCGCGGCCGCGCTCGCCGTCCACTTCGTGCTCACCGCCCGCGACCGGGGCCGTCTCCGCCTGTTCCCCTGGCTGGCCCTTCCCGCCCTGCCCCTCCTGGTCCACACCTGCTACCTCTACGCCCGCACGCACGACTGGATGGCCTGGAAGCGCGCCCAGGAGCGCGGCTGGTACCGCGACTTCCACGCCCCCTGGGACGCCTGGACCACCACGTGGCAGGCCGCCTTCGGCCAGGACTACACCACCCCGTACGCCGTGCTGTGGCAGGCCGAGCTCGTCGCCATGGCCGTCGGACTCGTCACCGTCGTCGTCCTGGTCCGTGCCCGCCGCTGGCCGGAGGCGACCTACATCGGCCTCACGCTCTGGGCCCTCGGCACGTCCTACTGGTACATGTCCATCCCCCGCGCCACCCTCCTCTGGTGGCCCCTCTGGACCGGCCTCGCCTCCTGGACCCTCGCCAGGCCCCGCCTCTGGACGCCGCTCCTCACCCTCTCCGTCCCCTTGGGCGTCATCCTGGCCGTCACGTTCTTCTCCGGCCGCTGGGCGGGCTGACCGGGCCGGGGGGGGGGGGGGGGGGGGGGGGGGGGGGGGGGGGGGGGGGGGGGGGGGGGGGGGGGGGGGGGGGGGGGGGGGGGGGGGGGGGGGGGGG